>JASHUR010000341.1 GCA_030039895.1 Acidobacteriaceae bacterium
CATTCCAGCCATTCAACACGGCGATCTCATTTCCCCGAGCATTCTTTCACAATTGCCTATTTCCCCTATCCAAGTGAAGCCTGAGCAGCATCACCCTCGGGCGGGTCTGCTTGTTTCCCGACGTTAGCTCATATGATATAGTTCATATGAACTATATGGATCTCGAACTCGGAATCTGGGAAATCGCCGTTCTCGCCCTGCTCCGGGAAGCTCCCATGCATCCCTACCAGATGCAGCGCCTCCTGCACCTGCGCCACAAGGACGAAATTCTCGCCCTTAAGCGCGGATCGCTCTACCACGCCATCGGCCGCCTTGTGCGCGGCGGCCTGATCGGTGTTGAGAAAACCGGCCGCGAAGGCAAGCGGCCCGAGCGAACCAGCTATCGCATTACTCCCGAGGGCACTCGCGCATTCCTTGAGTCGCTGCGCACAATTGTTGCCACGCCGCGGCGCGAGCCATCACAGTGCATGGCTGCGTTGAGCTTTCTCGTGCACCTGAATCCCAAAGAAGCATGCCGGCTGCTCGCCGAGCGCGGCAAGAATCTCGATGCCGAAATTGCGCAGCACTCCACGCGGCTTCGCGGCGTTTCAGCTCACGTCGCGCGCATCAACCTGGTCGAGAGCGAATATCTCCTGGCCATGCTCAAGGCCGAGAGCGCCTGGATTCGAGGTCTGGAAAAGGAGATTCACCAAGGGAAACTTGTGTGGGACTTGAAGTCGATCTTGCGAGAGGCGGCAGCCAGCCGCAAAGTCGCCAGCCAGGGGAGGAAATGAATCATGAGCAGTCCAGCGCCTGATCAAGGTCAACCAGCCGTGCGCCCGCGATTTGCAGCTCCAATATGGACGCTGCTGCTCCTTGCGCCGTTCATTGCCGAGCTGTTGAGCGGCGCAACGCGCACCAGCATTCTGTTTGTCTACATGCCCGAGGTGATGGTGTGGGGAGTGGGCGCTCTGCTCTGCCGGGAGCTTGTGCGTCGCTGGCGCGCGGGCAGCACCAGCCTGTTGCTGCTTGGCCTGGCGTTGTCCGTCGCAGAGGAGTTCATCATTCAACAAACATCGCTCGCTCCGCTGCCGTTCGCCGGGGCGCACCCTGGCTATGGACGTCTGTGGGGCATCAACCTTGTCTACCTTCTGTTCATGCTCGGGTACGAGAGCGTGTGGGTGGTCGTCGTTCCCGTGCAGATAGCCGAGCTCTTCTTCCCCACGCGGGCAGGCGTTCCCTGGCTGCGTACCCGCGGAGCCATTGCGGCCTGTGTGGCCTTTGTCGTCGGAAGCCGCATTGCCTGGTACGGCTGGACGCAACAGGCACGCCCGCGGCTCCATGCGGCTCCCTATCACCCGCCGCTGGCTCTCATCGCGCTGGGGCTGCTCGCAATCGCCGTACTCATTACCGCCGCGTATCTTGTTCGCAACCTTGGCCGTCAGGCGCAGGGCGCTTCAAGGCGGAGGGCTCCGGTGTGGCTCGTCGGGCTGGCAGCTTTCATGGCGGGCCTGGGTTGGTTCGAGGTCATCGGCCAGCAATTCAGCCCAAAGCCGATGCAGCCGTTCTGGGTGGTCATCGCCGCGGGACTTGTGTGGGCTGTACTGGCTTTCGCCCTGTTCACATGGTGGTCATCGTGTCCGGCTTGGAGCGAGACACACCGTTTCGCAGCCGCCTTTGGTGCCACGCTCGCCTGCATGCCTGCTCCATACCTGTCAATTGCAAGCTGGCCGGCGATCGACGTTGTAGGCGTAGTGATCTTCGACGCACTGGCTCTCGTTGGCTTTCTCCTTCTCGCAAGAAAAGTCTTCGCAAGAGCGAAAGCCGCACCGCTCACTTGACCGCCTCCGGTACAGCTCCGCATACGTCCCTTCTTCATTCATCAACTGCTCGTGCGTCCCGCGCTGCGCAACCACAATCGGCGTCCTCCCGTTGAGCGCCATCTCCAGGGCCTTCAGCAGCACATCGCCACAATTCCAATTCAGCCATTCGTCTTAACCGGCCGCATCTCTTCTGTCGCGTAATTTGACCGCTGATATCCTGTCCGGGGAGACGAAGCCTGAAATGATGAATTTGTGGAAAAGGCACAGTGCGCATTGTGTACGCCATGAGCTGCAATCGCTGATTCCGATAGCTCTCGTATTTGTCTGCATGGCTTGTCCTCTGGCGGCTCAGCAATCTGGGCCGCGTGTGCCGATGCAGGCAAATATGAAGGACGGAGCCTGGAATCGGTGGCTGAACAAGAAAGTCCTGGATTCTCGCTTGCTCGACAACATGGAGAGCCTCTCTAACTGGTCGTTCAAGGGAGTTGGCTCCATGACTCTTTCCACCACCGAGGTCAAGCAGGGGCAATACTCCATCCGCATCACATCGAAGGACAATATTGGCCGTGTAGATGGAAGCGGCGACTGGCAGGATTTGGTTGCGACGCGCAACTTTCCCTCGGAGGACTGGAGCCATTACAACCGGATTTCGGCGTGGGTATATCCGGATATTTATGGATCGCCCGCTATCTCGATCAATCTCACGCTCCACAACAATGGCGTCCATAAACTGCCCGACGACCAGAATGAGGGCCGCGACGACTCCATTCCTCTCAAGGACCACCAGTGGAACCACATTGTCTGGGAGATTGACTCACTTGACCGCGACAAGATCACTGGACTGAGTTTTGGTTACAGCCTTCCCAAGATGTTCCCCGACCCTGGCGACAAGACCGTTCTGTATCTCGACAATCTGGAGCTGCAGTCCGTAAAGCCGGATCATGTTGAGGGGTGGAATATTGCGCCCGGGAAAATCTCTTTCAGCCAGGCCGGCTATGAACTAGGGGAACCTAAGACTGCAATCGCAAGCAAGCTGGACGCGACCGGGTTCTCTCTTGTTCGGGAGGGTTCTGGAACCGTGGCATACACTGGGCGTCTGAAGCAGGAGAAGACAGACTTAGGCTCCTATCAGGTGCTCGATTTTTCCAGCGTCAACGAGCCCGGAACTTATTTCTTGCGCGCGGGTAATACCGTCACCCGCTCTTTCCGCATCGGCGACGACGCATGGCGCGACAGCATCTGGAAAGTCATCAATTTCATGTATAGCGAGCGCTGCGGCACGGTTATTCCGGGCATTCATGGCGTCTGTCACGAAGACGATTACACAGTGCACGGCAACCGGCGCATCATCGTCAACGGTGGCTATCACGATGCCGGCGACACCAGCGCTACCGGCAACACACCGGCGATGTCCTATGCATTGTTTTCGCTGGCTGCACGCCTGCAGGCCCAAGGAGAAGACCCCGAGCTCTACAACCGGGTGATTGAAGAAGCAAAATGGGGTCTGAACTGGATACTAAAGACACGCTTTGGCGATGGTTATCGCAGTACCGGCCAGCTCATTAGCTATTGGACTGACGGAATCATCGGCGACGCGGACGACCGCTTTGGCGAAGCGGTCGATGATCCGGAATGGAACTTCAGGGCTGCATCGCTGGAGGCGCTCGCCAGCCGTGTGCTGAAAACCAGCGACCCTGGCCTGGCGCATCGTAGTCTGGCCACTGCCGAGCAGGACTGGGAGTTTGCCGTCGAGGGTTTGAAGAATGCTCCCCCGGTTCCTGAGGTATACGGCGAAAAGGATAATCTGGAGCGGATATCCTTCGGCGCGATCGCGTCGGTTGATCTGTATGAGGCAACTGGAGACGAGAAATACGCGGCAGAAGCGGTTGCGCTCGGCAATCAGATTGTCGACTCGCAAGAGAGAGAATTGCAGTCGTGGAGCATCCCTCTTACTGGCTACTTTTACTCGGGGCCCAGCCGGAAGTATCTCTTTCATCGCTTCCATCAGGGCGAGGAGGAGCAGCCGATCATCGCGCTTGCGCACCTCTGCAAGGCATTACCTGACAATCAGTACTGGATGAAGTGGTACTCGGCGATTGTGCTTCATTCGAAGTATTACCAGCAGGCTGTGGCAAGCGCGGATGCTCCCTATAACGTGTTGCCGGCAGGCGTGTACCGTGAGAGCGGGGCAAAGCTGCTTCCGGAGTCGAGCGATTGGATTCCGTTGAAGACCGCGAGTCGTGCGCTCTATGTGCAGGAGGTGCGGCAGGGTCTGCATCTGGGAGGAGACGTATATCTGCGCCGGTATCCGGTATGGTTCCAGTTCCGCGGTAACTCCAGTGTGCTGCTTTCTGAGGCCAAGGCCCTCTCTGCTGCTGCGCAGTTGCGGGGAGACATCACAGATGAAAGCCTCGCGGAACAGCAGGCTGAATGGATTGTCGGTCGAAATCCCTTCTCGGCGAGCATTATTTACGGCGAGGGTTATGACTGGGTACCGCTCTACAGCGTTCGATCCGGACAGATGGTCGGCGCAATTCCTGTAGGCATTGAAACAAAGGGCATCGCGGATAAGCCATATTGGCCCACAGGGATTTGCTGGACCTACAAAGAGGTATGGACGCAGCCTGCCAGCGACTGGATTTGGCTCATGCAGGATGTGAGTGGACCTGCAGTTGTTAAAGGAACTGGAGATCCGGGCAATAGCGAACCAGTAGCGCTTGTGAATGAAGATACGAAGGCCGTTACCAAGGTTCCCGTCGCTGCTGATGGAACATTTCGCGCAGCAGTTGAGCAGGGACATTATCTTGTTGAGCGCGGCGACGTACGGACGTCGGTGACCGCGCTGTCCGGCGGCGTTGCGGACGTAGATCTGCGGCAGGCAAGTGCGGTGGACTTCTCTGTTTCCTCTGCGCCTGCGGGCGCAGGCGGGGTTATTCTTCGCGCTGCGGTCGAAGGTGCCGGAAAGCACACCTTCTCAATCCGTGTGGACAATCTCGCGCTCTCTGATCCGGCGAGTGTTCCGATCGCGCTCGGCGCTCACGCCCGGCGGGAGATCACATGGCGCGCGCATGTGATCGATGTTTCATCGCCGTGGGTGGCTGTTGTACTCAAAGATGACTCGTTAAGCGGACATGTGGAGCTAACTGGGATAGCAAAGGCAAAGTAGAACAGCTATCGACAGTCCTGGAAGATAGGGAGGCGACTGAAACTGAGGGGCCTTGTTTTTCTGTACGAGAGCCCAGCGCTGGTCGCACCGCTCACTTAGCCGCCTGCCGCGCCGCATCTACGCGCCGAATCAGCCCGTCAATCACTGGACTCCGCGCAAAGGGAATAAACCTGGCCGGCGGGCAGAATGAAACCTCATCGCCAAAGCGGCACGGCGTCCGTAGCGTCAGCGTCACCCGTGCCGGATTGGTCAAGTATGTGTAACCGACATTGATAATATTCGACAGCGGAATCTGTTCCTGCTCATTCCCAAACCGCACAATCAGCCGGTCGCCCGCGTCCTGCACCTCATCGGCAAGGTCCCAGATGAGCTTCTCCATCACAACCAGGCCGATCACGCACAGGAACACCGCCACCACCAGCACAAAAAGTGGCGGCCCGTTCTCGCTCTTGGTGCTCACAAAGGTCACAGCCACAATAACCGCAAGAAACCCAAACCAGAGCACCGGGAAAACCTGTTTGTAAAAGAACGTAGTTCCCGATGAGATCCGTTCCATAGATCAGTCCACCCGCCCGCTACAGGTTGCGTCGAGTGTAGCCACTCCGCCTCCCCGCGGCAAATCTTTTCACCACCTGATCAAGCCCCGGGCGTCCCGCATCCCGAAGAGACGTGGATTCACCGCGCCCTCTACCACCCCATCTGGCTCATCCGCGTCTCAATAATCCCGCTGTAGCGATTCATGTACTGCGGCCTTCGCCGCCGCGGATCAGGCAGAATCGCCGCCAGCCGCGCCGCCTGGTCGCGGTCAAGGTTCCGCGCCGAGGTTCCGTAGTAGTAGCGGCACGCCGCCTCTGCCCCATACACACCCGGCCCCCACTCCACCTCGTTCAGATAAAGCTCCAGAATCCGCTTCTTGCCCAGCACCAGCTCCGCCACCGGCACAAACGATGCCTCTACTGCCTTGCGCACCAGCGAGCGCTCCGTTCCCAGAAACAGGTTTTTCACCAGTTGCTGCGTCAGCGTTGACCCTCCCCTTAGCCGTCCGCCTTTCATGTCATGATCGGCCGCCAGCTCCATCGCTTGCCAGTCAAACCCATGGTGCTGGTAGAACCGTGCGTCCTCCGCCGCAATCACTGCGTGTTGCAAATTAGGCGATATCTGGCTCAACGGAACGAACTCGTAGCGCTCGTGATACGGCTTGTGATTCATCCACGCTTGAATGCGGCGCTCGGCATGCACCGCCGTGGTAGGCGGATCAACCCACTTATAGGCCACCAGCGTCAGCGCGCCCAGCAGCCAAAGCGACCCAACTCCAATGCCAAACCATTGCAGAGCAACTCGCAGTTGCCGCTTCCGGTCCGGCCTCTCAGGCTTCAGCTCTTGCTCTTCGGTCATGCTTCAAAATCATAGCTGCAGCAGCGTAACCTTCGCCGCCGCCGCAGTCCACCCTGGCCCCCGTCCCTCGGCCAGAGTAGAAGCTCACCTTTCCATAGTGAAATCTGAGTGTAGCTTCTCTCTGCCCATACTCCGGAACACCCGGCATTTCTTGGAAGAAGTTCGCATGTCATAATTTTGTCCTTACACGTCCCGGCTCGACCGGTGTGTAGAGGACGGCGTTGCGTCATGCCGCCGAAGCCTCTCGGCCATCGACGTACGAATGCAGGATGCCCAAATTCACGATGAAAGCGGACTGATAATCATTGCCGCCGAGCAAAGCTGTCAGCTTGTCATGGTATATGCTTAGTAACAACCGCAGGTGCCGCTGGGCAGAAAGCTTTGCTATGCTCTCTCGAAGCAGATCAAAGCCTGACTCCTACAATTGACGCCCGGGTAAAGTCTGCTTTTGTATCGGATTCTCAAGAGCAAGCGATACCTCCCTTCTCTTCTTAGTTATGATCCGGGCGCGGCAGCGCTGGAATTATTTTTCCAATTGGCGTTTTCCCAGGTGGTTCTATGGCTAGTCGACCAAGCATGGCGGCGCAGCTGTTTGTGGCCGCATTGGCGCTGAAGTCAGTCGATCGCGATGCCTTTCTCGATAAGGCCTGTAGCCACGACCCCGATCTGAAGAACCAGGTTCTGCATCTATTGGCCGAGGATGCACGTGCAGGCAGCTTCCTGGAAGCTCCTCCTTTCAAATTCTGCGATGAGGCGGAAACCGTTGGGAAATCGGAGGCCGAAGAGACAATAGCTGTTAGTCGAGGTGATCTGTCGCCTTCCTGGGGGCGACTTAAGCCGGGTCAGGTCCTGATCGAGAGGTTTGTTATTGTCCGATTCATCGCAAAAGGAGGAATGGGTGAAGTATATGAGGCCCAGGACCGATTTCTGCAAGGTGTGCACGTTGCGCTCAAGACCATCCTTCCTCACATCTCAGATGAGCCAGCCATCAGACAGCGCTTTGAGAGAGAAGTGCTGCTTGCGAGAGAAGTCTCTCATCCCAACCTCTGCCCAATCTATGAAATCTTTCATTGCGAGCAGCCGTCTCCTGGTTTCTTATTTTTGACCATGAAACTCCTTCCCGGCGAGGCTCTGTCGGAGCGTATGCGTAGCCAGAATGCGATATCAGTTAAGGAAGGACTGGCCATCTTCAGGCAGATGTCTGCCGGTTTAATTGCCCTCCACGATCAGGGAATTGTCCATCGAGATATAAAGCCCAATAACATCATGCTCGACGGTACCGGGGAGAAAGTACGGCTGTGGATTACAGATTTCGGCCTGGCCCGCACATATGAATCCGATACAACTGGTCAAAGCAAGTTAGGGGTTGCCGGAACTCCCGGTTATATTGCCCCCGAATTGTACGCAGGACATCAAGCCTCGCAGGCAAGCGATCTCTATGCATTTGGCGTTGTGCTGCACGAGGTTTTCACCGGTGAGAAACCTACTATTGTTTCGGACCGCTCGTCGATTGTTACCAGTCCACGGCTGAATACTTCAGGAGCGCCCGCTTACTGTGTTCACCTCATCAGAGGGTGTCTCGACTTAGATCCGGGCAAAAGGTGTCAAGCCTTCGAAGCTGCACTGCACACACTCGGAGTGAAGCGCCGCCAACGGGTATTGTGGTCCCGGCGTCACTTCGTCACATCAGCGGCTGCAGGGATTTGTGCCCTTGCCGCAGGAAGTTGGATGGAACGGGAAGCAATTTATGATTTTCTCCACCCACTGCCTGGAAAGCGATTTGTGGCGTTGCTGAACTGGCCAAAAGCGCCCGATAACAGCGTGTCGTCAATGCTGACCGGTGCACTGGCCGCAATTAAAAACGAGTTTGCACGTATTGAAGCCTTCGACCGAAATCTTTTCGTGGTCTCTCCCGAAGATGTAGATCAGGATCTGACGCAGGCAGCAAATTTCAGAGCAATCTGCGATCCGCTCGGAGCGAATCTTGTGCTTGCCGCTTCCGGCATCTCGGGGGCAAAGCATTTCGACTTGCTTCTGCGCGTATTCGATCCGGTGTCTGGTCGCGCTCTCCGGGCAAAGAGCCTCGAGTGCGATCTGAATGACATCACTTCGCTTCCCGCCAAAGCCGTGCGAGCCGCTGCCTCTCTGCTCGGTGTGGGCCGCTATTTGAAAGATAAGGGCCAGACGCAGCCCGGAACGCAGTCCACCGCCGCATTTACAGCGTTCCAAATGGCGGAGAGCCTGAAGAAGGAGCAAAACGACAAAGGACTGGACGCGGCGATTGATAAATATAAGGAAGCAGTCGAACTCGACCCGCATTATGCCCTTGCTTTTGCAAGGCTCGGCATTGCCTATGGCCGCCTGTACGCGATACGGCGCGACCCGGGTGCGCTTGAACTGGCCCGCGGAAACTGCGAGCGCGCCCTGGCCCTTGACCCCAACCTCGTAGACGGGCACCTGTCGATGGCCCTCCTGCTCGAGCAGACCGGAAACGAGCAGGGTGCTCTCGATGAGATTGCAAAATCGCTGAAGCTGGATCCCTCTAATCCGAGCGCCCTCGTATGGCAGGGACAGATTTACAGTCGCCTGAACCGATGGGCCGATGCCGAGCAAAGCTTCCGCAGAGTGATGCAGGAGCGGCCCAACTACTGGCTCGCTTACCACGAGTTGGCGAATGCATTGAATGGACAGGGCAAGTATCAGGACGCGATCGAGGAATTCCGCGCGGCCACACTGGCTGCACCAGGCAACGCGCAGGCTTTTGCTAACCTCGGCGGCGCATATCTTCAGATCGGGAATTTTGTCGAGGCGACTGAGGCCTTGGAAAAGAGTATGGCCCTTGCGCCGAACGATCTCGCAGCTGTGAATGCCTCCCTTGCTCTGCGGTGTCAGGGCAAGCCCATGCAAGCGCTTTCGTTTGCCCGTAAAGCTGTTGAGCTAAATCCGTCTGACGATACCAATTGGCTGGAGCTCGGAGAGTGTTATTCATCCCTGCGCAATCGAGAGAGCGACGCAAAAGCTGCATACCTGCGGGCAGCCCAGGAAGCAGAGAGACACCTGAGGACAGACCCGACAGATGGCGCAAGCGTGATGCTCCTGGCTCTCTACCAGGTCAAATCGGGGACCTCAGAGAATGCCCTCTCCTTGATCAAGAAGGCCGAATCGTTGGGGGCTGACGACATGGATTCACAGCTTTTCAAAGCTCGGATACTGGAGCTCCTTGGGATGCGAAACGAGGCGTTGACTACGCTTGCAGTCTGTTTTCGCAAGGGCGCAACGGCATTTCAATTCGCTGCCTTTCCGGATATGGAGTCACTTCGGCAGGATCCGCGTTACAAACGGATGATTCAGTCAAACTCCCCCAAGGTGCAAATGAACTAAGTCGGGAAAATTAAGGAGGGATTTCTCGTGAAAAAGCAAACGCTACTGATGGTTCTCAGCTGCCTGCTGATGGCTACCGCCGGGTGCCATCATAAGCCTGTGAAGGCCATCGTACTCATACCCAGTATTGAGAGTGAAACGCCCTCTGTGTACGCGGAAGAGGGTGGCATCCTGGAGTTCAGAATGGACAAGGGAACCCCGGAAAACTCGACCTTTGAAGTTCAGTTCTCACAGCAGGTTTGCAAACCAACCGATACCCTCCAAGGGACGAATACACAACCAGTGACATGCCATGTCGTTGCCAAGAGCGGCGATTATGACGTCACGATTGCAGAGTACATTGGTCCAACGAAGACATCTCCTGGCCACAAGGTTCCTCCGAAGGAGATAAAGGCCTATGTAAGGCCCTGTAAGGGTTGCCAGTAATGAAGGCCCGGCGAGACGAGTGAGCTGAGGAAGATATGCGCCGATGGGCTATCGTCAACCCCGAGTTGATGCACTGCATTCCGGAGGCGCTTCCCCAGTTTGACGCATTCAGATGGGCCGTCGGCTGCTCCAAAACGGAGCAGAAATCACGTGAGGGTTAAGCGTGCTTTACCCTCACGCTTGCTCAGTGCGAGAACATGGCCTGAACGTATTCAAGGGGTCGAGCCCGAGCTGGCTAATAAGTGCCATACGTCTGCTTACAGGTAGTTATATTTATGTTCCAAAATGCACACCTTATGGAAATGGAACGGCCGGATCGATGAGAACCGGCCCTTGATTTTCTGGGGGCGGCAGACGATCTGCAAAGACACTCTTGAGCTTGTAGAGAGCCAGCAACGCCAGACCCCGGAACTCGGCCCTCGCGAAACATTTTTGGTTTGTGCAACCTATTGAACGATAATCATTTATATGGGCAAGTATATTCTTACCTTTACCGGCAAATTCCGAACCAGAAATTCATAAATTCATCGCCCCGCCAGCCGCGACGCAACCTGCGCAGGGAACCCCCGCCCGGCCCCTAGTCCAGCCTCATGCCCCGCTACTCCCCGGTAGCAGAACAGCAGTCCCAGCAGCACCAGCGCACCCGACATCGCCAACCGAAGCTGACGTCCCGGCACCCTCGGCGCCACCCAGGACCCGGCCGCCGCACCCAGCACGCCGCCTGCGGCCAGACGTAGCAACAGCACGCCGTTAAACAGGCCGCTCACCATATGAATCGCGCTCCCGGTCAAGGTCATACAAAACGCAAAAGTTAAATCCGTCCCAACGATCTTCGCCGCCTCCAGCCCAGAGAGCCCCATCAGCACCAGCGTCCCCATCGCCCCCGCTCCCGACGAGGCAAATCCCACCTCCGCCGCAATCGGAAACATCAGCGCCGCAATCCATCCCTGCCGTGTCCGCCGGGGTCCCGTCCGCGGCCCCGGCCGGAACCACCGGAACACATGCCAAAATCCTGAAAAGAAAATAATTAGCCCCAGCACCAGATAGAACAGCGCGTGCCCGCTCACCGCTGCATACCGGTCAAACAGCAGCGACCCGGCCACCACCCCCGGCAGCCCGCCGGCCAGCATCACCCCCAGCACCCGCCAGTCCACTTGCCTCCGCACCACCTGCACTGGAACCACCACCGCCTTCACCACCGTCGAGTAGGCCAGCGCCGTCCCCACGCTCACCGCCACCGGGACATGCAGCGCCAGGATCAGCAGCGGAGCCGTGATCGTCCCCGCTCCAACCCCTGTAATAGCAATAACAAAGGCGATGCCGAACCCCAGCACAACATCCATCGCTCCCTTACCGTCCCTCCTGCCCGGAAACTGCCTTAGTATCTTGATTCTGAACGGGTTGGATGTGGATCCCGCACTCCACCTTGGCCCCGCCCCAGCGCCCCGACCG
>JASHUR010000035.1 GCA_030039895.1 Acidobacteriaceae bacterium
ACTCAGGAACGCTCTTCTCGCCAAAGCCCTGAGCAGTGATCGTCTCTGTATAGCGCCCGATCGGTAGATAAGCGATGCGATACACACCCGCTGAGTCGGTCTTGGCTGAGGAGCTCACACCGGTGTCAAGGTTGTGGACCACGACCTGCGCTCCGGGTATAACGGCACCGGTCGTGTCAGTGACTATGCCCGTTACCGTACCTGTTACTGTCTGCGCCCTGCCTATCACTCCGCACACAAAGATGGCTGCTGCAAATGCAACCAGCATTCTGAAGAAACCAGTTTTCATTGCGTCCTCGCTTTTCCGCCTCAATAAAACTATGCCCTTAGATTTTTCGATCAATTCCAGCCCCATCTTTCAACTGTCGCAGGGTTGGTTTGTGCAACTCATTGTGTTCAACGCGAATTTCCATCGAAGGCCGTCTGTCCTACTGAATTTCAGGCCCAGCACTGACCGACAAAATAACGTGGAATAAAGATAGACCCAAAATGATCGAATTGTCCATCCAGAAATGACTATTTTGAACAAACCAAGACCCTCTCTGTTGAAATCAGCATAAAATGGCCCTCAGAGCGCTTTCATAGATGTAGATTTTGAGCAGTTCATTCAAAATGACGCAGAGGTCAATTGGCCTTAAATCGGCATCTTCCGCGTAAATTTATGGAGGCTTTTCCTGCTGCGATTTGGATAAACGTTTTCGGACAAAGCGTGAGTGGATGCTCGCTGAGATTATGCCTGAATGAAGAAGAGCGTAGTCGAGCTCAGCGTCTCTCACGCTGCGATCGTCGCGTCGTGTTTGGATTAGGCATGGAGTCAAACGTGCGGGTCGGTGCCGCTCCCGAGCTCGCGCTCCCTTTGCTAACTCCATATGATGATCGATGACTGCCCAAAATATATATAAAGGAGTAAATTGAGCACTAATCCACCCAACTCCGGCGTCACACGCCGCGCTCTTCTGCGCGGCGCGGCGGTTGCTGTCACAGCTGCAGCCGCCTCTCAAAGCGGCTTTATGTCTGCTGCAGATGCACAGATCGCACCGACTGACCAGCTTACTCATCGACCGCCTCCCGCCGAGCGGCGCTTCACCAGTCCTGCGGTCGAGGCCGCCATCCGCCATGTGTCACAGCAGATCACCGACCCAGTGCTCGCGCTGATCTTCTCTAACTGTCTGCCCAATACGCTCGATACGACCGTCTATCCCGGCACACGCAACGGCAAGCCGGACACGTTCGTCATCACCGGGGACATCGATGCGATGTGGCTCCGCGATTCCTCGGCGCAGGTATGGCCCTATCTCCCCTTCTGTAAAGAGGACCCGAAGTTGTCTTCCTTAATTGAAGGGGTCATCCGCCGGCAAACCCGCTATGTCCTTATTGATCCCTACGCCAACGCATTTTTGCGAAATTCGACGAGCAAGCCACTTCCCTGGGCGGTCCATGATGACACAACAATGAAACCCGGTGTCGGCGAACGCAAGTGGGAGATTGACTCACTCTGTTACACAATCCGCCTTGCACACGGATACTGGAGAGCAACCGGTAACACCGCTCCCTTCGATGCTGACTGGCTGGAGGCGGCCCATGCGATTGTCCGCACCTTTCGTGAGCAGCAGCGAAAGCATGGCCACGGTCCGTACCATTTCCAGCGGGCTTCCGAGCAGCCGACAGACACCCTTCCTTTGGATGGCTACGGCAACCCCGCACGTCCGGTTGGGCTCATCTACTCAGGTTTTCGCCCCTCAGACGATGCCTGTATCTTTCCGCTTTTTGTTCCGGCCAATCTCTTTGCCGTAACCAGTCTCAGACAGCTCGCCATCATGGCCGGCAATGTGGCACAAGATACTACGCTTGCAAATGAGTGCAACTCCCTTGCTGACGAAGTCGCGGCAGCCCTCGCACAATACGGCCAGATTGAAACAAAGAACCACGGACGCATTTGGGCTTATGAAGTTGATGGCTACGGCGACACCCTGCGCATGGACGACGCCAATGCACCCGGTCTCGTCTCGTTAGATTATCTCGGCTGCGTTTCGCCTGAGGGGCGCGCTCTCTATGAGCGATCGCGCGCATTTGCGCTCTCCGGTGATAATCCCTACTTCTTTCGAGGATCGGCGGCAGAAGGCATCGGCGGACCACATATCGGCTTGGGCTATATCTGGCCGATGTCGATCACTTTCCGCGCGATGACAAGTAAAAACGATCAGGAGATCCTGCAATGCCTTCGCTGGTTGCGAGACACCACCGCTGGGACCCACTTCATGCATGAATCCTTCTGGAAAGACGATCCGGCAAAATATACACGTCCCTGGTTTGCATGGGCGAATACCCTGTTCGGTGAACTTATTCTGAATCTCGCCGACCAAAAGCCCTATCTGCTTCGCAGCACGTTTGCATAAAGAAACGACACGGAATCAGCCCCGGGGAGATGCGCGCAGCGCCCTTCCACGCGAGACCGTCTGCAGTGCTGCACACTCATTTCATGCACGTTCTTATCATTGAAGATGAACTGAATCTTGTTGAGAATCTGACTGCAGCGATCACGGAGACTGGCTTCGTTATGAATCACACAGCAGTCGATGCTGGTATCTGGCGATGACGATCGCGAGTGAGGAGATAGTAGGCGGTCGGAGTCACGATCAAGCTCAAAACCATAGAAATCAGCAAGCCTCCGATCACCGCAATTGCCAGAGGTTGCAGCATCTGCGAGCCAGAGCCGACAGCAAAAGCCAGAGGCAGCATTCCACAGATTGCTGCCGTGGCTGTCATCAGGATCGGGCGAAGCCGGCGCTGGGCTGCGTGGATCATCGCGTCACGCGGGGACATCCCCTCTGACCTTGCGCGCTCATCAGCATCAAGTAGCAGGATCCCGTTTTTCGCAACAATGCCAATGACCATGATAAGCCCCATGAACGATGCAACATTGAAGGTAGTCCCAGTAATCAAGAGCCCGAAGATGACGCCTGCCGTTGACAGCACAGATGATAATAGGATCGAAATGGGCGCGGAAAAGCTGCGGAACTCAGCGAGAAGCACACCAAAAACCAACGCGAGTGAAAGCAAAAGCACACGCAGAAGCTCCCGGAACGACTCTTGCTGTAATTGATATGTTCCACCATAGACGATATGCACCGCGGGAGGCAGATGCATGCTGTTAACAATCTGACGGATACGACTGACTGCAGTTCCCAGGTCCGAGCCTTCAAGCCTGGCCGTGACAACAACCAGACGTTGTAAATTCTCACGGAGAATCTCGTTCTGTGGGGGAAGTTGTCTGATTATCGCGAGAGACCCCAGCGTCGCAGTCTTGCCGGTGGAGCTATTGAATACGGTGTTCTCTATGGTGTCCAGCGATGCTCGTGTTTCCTGGCCAAGACGTATGCGCACAGTGTAGGGACGCCCGTTGGCGATCAGCGGCTCCGACACAGTTACCCCGTCAAGGATAGACGTTGCGTCTTCCGCGACCTCAACAGGCGTAAAGCCCATTCGTGCTGCAGCGACCGGATCAACCTGAAAAGTAGTGGCGGGTCCACTGATGGTATTGTCGATTCCGTTCTCCACGTCGACCACACCTTTCACGTTGCTGATTGCGTCGGCAACACGAGGCGCAAGAATATTCAGCAGCGCAGGATCATGTGCAAAAATCTTGATCTGTATCGGCTCAGGTGCATTGGATAAATCCCCGATGTTGTCCTGTAGCACCTGTGTAAACTCTACATCGAGTTCCGGCTCTGTTTTGTGTATGCGTGCGCGGGCCTCTGCCATGATCGCATCAATGCCACGGTGCCGGTTGCTCTTGAGCTTCACGGTGATGTCGCCGGTATTCGCCTCCGTGACAGCGGCCAATCCCATCTGCAACCCAGTGCGTCGAGATGTACTCTCCACCTCGGGAATACTATGGAGAATCTGGTACACGTGATTGAGAACACGATTGGTTTCAGCGAGCGAACTGCCCGCCGGCATGATGTAGTCGAGGATGAACCCGCCCTCATCCATTTCCGGTAGAAGATCGGAACCGAGACTGCGATAGCCGAACCAGGTCCCTGCGACCAGAAGCACGCAGAGGCCAAACAGTATCCCTGGCTTGCGCAGGGCCCATTCCAACGCTGCGGCGTGCTTTCCAATGACCCATGCCATTGTCCGGTCCGTATGATGCTCGCGCGGCTTTGTCGCGTCGGCATGCGAGCGGAGAAGGGTGAGGCTAAGACCTGGAGTCCAGGTCAGCGCGAGAACTAAAGAGGTTAATAGGGCAA
This sequence comes from Acidobacteriaceae bacterium, assembly GCA_030039895.1. Classification (GTDB taxonomy): domain Bacteria; phylum Acidobacteriota; class Terriglobia; order Terriglobales; family Acidobacteriaceae; genus Silvibacterium. Next base: position 4,251 of record JASHUR010000035.1, read on the forward strand.
CGGTCATGGTAATTGCGAGCGCCCTAAAGAAACTGCCGGTAACGCCTGTAACTGACACAAGCGGTAAAAACACGACCACAGGTGTGATTGTGGAACCAAGCAATGGGATCACTAATTCACGCAACGCCAAACGCGCAGCTTGCACTCGGTTCTCGCCCTGATCGCGATGAAGAACAATATTTTCGACCACCACAATCGCATCGTCGATCACCAGACCAATCGCGGCGGCCAGTCCGCCAAGGGTCATCAGGTTGAAACTCTCCCCAACGATCCACAGAAACAGAACCGTGATCGCCAGGGTGACGGGGATTACTAGTCCTGCAACAAGTGAAGAAGTCCAGTCGCCCAGAAATAGAAACATCGTGACGCAAGCAAGCAGAAGGCCGATCAGAATTGCATCGCGAACGCTTCGTATGCTGTTCCGCACCAGCTCCGATTGATCGTAAAAGGGAGTGAACTGAACGCCGGAAGGCAGAGATTTCTTCAACTGCTGTACCTCACGGGCGACCGCATCCGCAACGGCGACCGTGTTGCTCGAAGGCTGTCGGGCAATGTTCAGCAAAACTGCCGGCTTGCCATTCGCGGTAACGGCGGTATAGACAGGCATTACGCCTCGTTCCACTGTCGCCACATCAGAGACATGAACCGGCGCACCGCCCGGAGTCACCTTGACAACAAGATTCGCCAGCTCCTGTACATCATGAACCTGTGCTCCAACCAGACTGAGAATCAGTTCGTGGTGGTCCTGGTAAAGCCCGGGCGATTGAATTATGTTCGATGACTGCACCGCGTTCACCAGATCCTGTATTGTGATGCCGGCATTTTGCATGAGCGCCATGTGAGGCACTATATGGAACTCCGGCACCTGACCACCCTGCACAGTGACAGTACTGACACCCGCAACTCGATTCAGTGGAGGCTTTAACTGATAGGTCGCAATCTCCCAGAGCTCAGTTTGCGAGAGCGCATTTGAAGTAAGGCTGTAACCGAGAATTGGAAACGTCGCAAATGTAAGCCGGTTTGTAGTTATAGTCGCTGTATTGGGCAACGTTTGCCGAACACTGCTAAGCGCAGAATTTACAAGTTGCAGCGTCCGGTACATATCGACGTTCCAGTTGAAAAAGAGGCTGACCTCGGCTTCGCCGCGGCTGGTTGTGGAACGGACTGTCACTAGCCCCGGGACGGAATTCACCGCATTCTCGATCGGCCTGGTGATGGTCACTTCCATCTGTTCGACAGGCATTACGCCGTTGTCGACGCCAATTACGACTCGCGGAAAATTCGTCTCGGGAAATACCGCAATGGGTACCTGCTGCAGTGCATAAATGCCCGCTAATGAAAGGACAATCAAGAAGAAGAAAATCGCTCCGCGGTACCGGACCAGCCAGAATTGCTCATCTTTTGCCGAGAAGACTCGGGGTCCGCTCATCAATTTGCCTCGCCGCTTCCATCTCTGCTGCCATCCGGGCTGCCGATTCGCACTTTGGTTCCGTTATCCAGTCCATATGCACCCGAAGTGATGACCATTTCATCCGCTTTCAGGCCGTTGGTTATCTGAACATCTTCACCGTTATTTATGCCCACAGCCACAGTTCTTCGGTGTGCTTCCCCATCACTGCCGATGACCATGACGGACTTACTTCCGTCCTCGGCAGTCAGCAGGGCGGAGATGGGGACCTGCATTGCGTCAGCGACCGTACGCCCTATGATGATGACGCGGACTGGGCTCCCCGCTTTGTAATGCCCTTGCGGATTCTCGACTCTCAGCCAGACTTCAATGGTCGTACTCCCGGGATCGAGCGCAGGACTTATCAGAGACACCGTGGCAGGTACCGGCGCAGCAACTCCCGGAACCTCGACCTGCGCCTTACCTCCTAATTTGAGCCGCTGCGCAACCATTTGGGCCAGGTGGACCTTCGCAATGAGCACCGACGTATTCATAACGGTGACAAGCGGCGTGCCTGCGTTCGCCATATCCCCAGGAAACAGTGGGCGGTCGGTTACAACTCCACTGATAGGGCTCTTTATCTGTGTAAACGAAAGCTGTGCTTCGGCGGCCTGGTATCTGCCTTTCGCCGCCTTTAGCTGTCCCTGTGCCTGCTTGAGCGCTTCCATACGGCCCACAGCCTGCAAGCCACGCAAATGGCTAAGTGCGGCCTCATATGTCGCTCTTGCCTGAACCAGAGCGGCTTTCGCCACATCAAGATCGCGGCCTGCAATCGCACCTTCGTCAAACAGCTTCTGCCTGGAGGCAACGATCGTCTCGTTTAGCTTTACTTGTGCAGTCGCCTGCTTCAAGTCCAAAATTGCCTTTTGATACTGCTCAGGCAGCAGCGCTTTTGTTTCTGTATCGTACTCGGCCTGCGCGGCCTCATATTGCCCCTCAGAGTCCAACGCTGCTGCAGCAAGGTCCTCGTTATCAAGCGTGGCGAGCAACTGACCTGCCCTCACACTTGATCCTCTCTGCACATAGAATTTCTTGATTGGAGCAGTCACTTTGGCTGAAATTACGGCTTCATTGAGTGGAGAGAGCATCGCATCTGCAGTGATCTTTTCTGCTATCGGGCCTATTTCGGGCTTCTGTGCCTGAACGGTTACAAGAGCGGCGTTGAGTGTGTCGCTGGATGAGCCGCTGCAGCCCAAACTGCCCAGAGATAGCGTTACGGCTCCAGCGGCAACGAAGGTCAATTGTCTCGCATATTTGCTGACGGTCAACCTGTTACTTCTCGATTTAACCATTCAGAGTTTCCCTGTAAGAATTTGAAGATAAGCCAATGCCGTTTCGTACTGCACAACCCCATCGGCCTGTGCATTTTGCGCTGTAATTGCGGCATTTTGTGCGTCGACCACCTCAAGCACTGTGGCCTCGCCCGCCTCATAGCGGAGGTTCGTCAGATGAAGACTTTCCTTAGCGGTGTGCACGCTCTCATCAAGGAGCGCGAGCTGGTCATGGGCGGCAGCGGCATGCGCGTATGCTTCTTCAAGATTTGCGATCAAAGATCGTTGAGTTGTTGTTAAAGCCACTTGAGCAACGGAGCGCCGAATTTCACTCTGTTTGACTTTCTTTTGGGTTGAAAACCAGTTCCATACTGGCAAATCGAGCGTGCCACTGATAGAGTAGCCGAGGTTTTTCACGCCTTCAGGCCCGTTCACGGCAAACTGTGGGGCGTCGATACCATAGTTGAAATTCAATGCAAGATCCGGAAGATACGATGCCCATGCGGCTTCGACTCCTGCGTCACTCGCCTTGAGAGCTGCCATGGCGCTCTTCAGTTCCGGGTTGTGAGTCGTAGCTTCCGCATTCACCTCATCGCGGGTGGGTAACGGTTGAATCGCCGCGAGGGGCTGCGTCTTGTATGGTGTGCGGGGATCAGAAAACAGGAGCACGGCAAGATTCAGCCGGGCGGTCTCAGCCGCAACCTTGGCGTTCGATAAGTCGATCTCGCGTTGTTCCTGCTGTAGTTCAGCTTTCACTACATCTGAATGCGCAACCTCTCGCTCAGACTCACGCTCACGCGTGACATTTGTGAAGGCTTGTGCTTCACGGAATGCTTCGGTCATAAGCTTTTCTTTCGTCTCTGCATCGGATACCGAGTAATACAGGCTGACCACTGTGGCGACCAGCCCGCGTCGAGCAATTTCGAGTTCTGCGGACGCTTGTGCGGCATTTGCATCTGCGGCTTTTACGTCTGCGAATTGCTTCAACCCTATAGTCTCGTTGATCGAGGCCTGGCTCGCATATTCACGAATTGCGTTATTCGCAATGAAGATCGGCGCGGCCTGATTTCCTACCTGGCCGCCCTGATTTCGCCTCCCGTTCGGCTGTGTGTAAAGCAGCTGGTTATGGTACGCCGCGGTGGGCAGCAGAGCAGCCTTTGCCAGATAACTGTCAATCGCCGACGTGCCTTGATTTGCGCGGGCTGCCGCATATGCCAGATCGCTCTTTCGCGCGCGCTGAATCGCTTCATCAAGCGAAATAACTATCGCTCCGGAGGCGTTGTGAGACGCGATGGCCCGCGTTGGAGTCTGGGCATAGGCGCCAGTGATTGGAACAAGCAAAGTAAGAATGGCAGCAAGCCGGAACATAACCTGCCGACATTGTTCTGACCTCATACCCATATATATAAAGTACGGAAGTATTCTTAAGACAGCCTGAATATCAGCCACTTGCAAAACCTGCATCTTATGCTGATCTGCGCCGGCGATGTCAGCATAATTAAAGTGCTAGTTGAGCGCGGCAAGGCTGTCGTCGCGGCATCCGTCAACGGCGAGCAAGGCATCCGTTTTGGTGAGTTGGAAAACAGTCAGAACTCGCTGGCTTACGCCGCAGAGCCGCAGAGCGCCGTTCTTCTGGCTCAATACACCGTAGACATACACCAACAATCCGAGCCCGGCGCTATCCACAAAGTCCACGCCGGCCAAATCGAATACCATCCGCAAAACACCATCTGCGATCGCGGCCTGTACCTGAGAATCGGCAACCTTCAAAGAGGTCCCAAGGGTCAGCGGTCCCTGAAAAGTAACCACCGCAGTCTCATTGGCCAGGCGTTCGATACTGGTCGTCAGTGGCATGGTTGGGATTCTACATCCAAAGCCGATGAAACGGGGGCGTATATCTCGGCGATGAACGGGACTCCGAAGTTGAGCCAATCCGATGTTTGGACGGAGAGAATTGGCTCCTCAGGTAGGACTCGAACCTACAACCCTTCGGTTAACAG
>JASHUR010000342.1 GCA_030039895.1 Acidobacteriaceae bacterium
CCAAAGAGGCTGGCGTTCAGGGGCCCTATTACAGTTTTGCGACGTGGTTCTTTGATTATGACAATGACGGATGGCCCGATCTGTTTGTGACAAGCTACTTCAACTCCATGGACCAGGTGATGCGCAGCGCGCTGGGCATGCCGGTGCATGTGGAGACGCTTAAGCTGTACCGGAATCTGCACAACGGTGCTTTTGAGGACGTGACGAAGAAGGTTGGCCTGGACAAGGTGTGGATGCCGATGGGGTCGAACTTCGGCGACATCGACAACGACGGGTACCTGGATATTTATCTGGGGCAGGGACAGCCATCATTTACGGGGATGGTGCCGCATATTCTGTACAGGAATGTCGACGGCAAGCGTTTTGTGGATGTGACGGCGGCGACGGAAACGGGCGAGCTGCACAAGGGCCACTCGATTGCATTTGCTGACCTGGAGCGTGACGGGTATGAGGACATCGTGGCCTTGACAGGCGGGGCCGTTCCGGCGGACAAGCACGTGATGCTGGTATTCCGGAATCCGGGGAACGGGAACGACTGGATCAACGTGAAGCTGATCGGAGTGAAGACGAACCGGACCGCTGTGGGCGCGCAGATCAAGGTGACGGTGCAGGACGGCAATGGGCCGGAACGAGCGATTTACAGGAGAGTGGGAGAGAACAGCTCGTTCGGAGGGAATCCGCTGGAGCAGCACATTGGGCTGGGGCCGCACGCAAAGATTGTGTCGCTGGACATATGGTGGCCGGCGAGCAATACACGGCAGCACTTCACCGATGTGAAGAAGGACGAGTTCATCTCGATCAAAGAATTTGCGAAGAGCTACACAAAGCTGTACCGGCCGATGGCCCGGATTGGTGGGACGTCGAAGTAGTGGCAGGCAGTGGATTATGCGGTTTGTTTTCGCCTGCCGAGGAACATCCAGACAATCGAAAACAGGGTGATGAGCGCGATGATGACCTGCGAGCAGACGCAGTACAGGCACCAGACTTCGAGGACGTGTGCCTCAATGTTGGAAAGATAGAGCGCGAAGCCCAGGCCGATGACGGCAGCGGCGAGTGTGATGTTACGGCGGCGGAAGAATGCAAACAGAGCCAGCGCAACATAGCCTGCGATGCCAATGGCAGCGACCGGAATGTGAGCGATCATGGAATAGCGGCTATGGTTGACGATGCCGCAGTCCCAGTGAGAGTTGATGTCGCACGGCTCGACGGCGTTGGAGTAGTGGACTTGAAGGGCGAGGGCGGAGACAACGATGCCGCAGACAGCCAGGAAAGCGATGATATAGCGCATTAAACGACAATTCCTCCAGCGGGGTTGGGTGACAGCCGCAACTGTGCCCCGTCCATAGTGTAAGTGTTAAGGTGTTGGCTGTGTACGCTGCCTGCGTGTTGCGGCGGAATTTTGAGGAAGCGAGATAAGATGAAGTTACAGGCTATGATTCGTAAATTTGCAGTTTTTCTTGCAGGCATTTCACTGTTGATGGGCGCTTCGATGAGCGTGGCTCAGACCAAGGAGCAGGTGCTGAAGCCTCCGCCGGGAGCGCATGTGGCGATTGTTGAGTTCGCCGATTTGGAATGTCCGATGTGCGGGCGGGAGAACCCGGTACTGATGGCGGCGGTGGCAAAGTACCACGTGCCGTGGATACGGCATGACTTCCCGCTGCGGTTCCACGTATGGAGCTTTCAGGCAGCGGTGAACGCGCGCTGGTTCGACACGCAGGGCCATGATCTGGGCAACGAATACCGCGATGCGGTGTTTGCCAACCAGATCAACATTGAGACCAAGGATGATCTGCGGCAGTTTACGCAGAAGTTTGCGCAGCAGCATGGGGTGCAAATGCCGTTCCTGATTGATCCGCAGGGCAAGCTGGCGGCTGCGGTCAAGGACGACTATTTGCTGGGCGAGCGGCTGGGCGTGCATGAGACGCCGACGGCGTGGGTGGTGACCGACGGCACCGGCGGCGCAGCGCGCTGGACCCAGGTACAGAACTTCGACGACCTGTACACGATGTTGGACCAGGCGATTGAAGAGACAAGCCACGGACGGAAGTAGCGCGATCGACGCGGCCGGCTGCGATGTCCGTGGCCGGCGCGATTTTTCTGGAGGCATTTTGGAATGTGCAGTGTGTGAAGGATGTCCAGCGTCCGAACCGAGCCGATGACCGGTAATTGCTTCGAATGTCCGCGACATTCTCGTAGACTTGGAGTATCGGGGGACATCTTATGCAATTGGAGCTGATCCAGGCAGCACTGCGTGAACGGGCGATTGACGCCTGGTTGTTCTACGACCATCATCACCGCGATCCGATTGCATACCGGATTCTCGGGCTTCCTGAAAATGCGCTTGTGACTCGGCGCTGGTACTACCTGATTCCCGCCGAGGGAGAGCCGCGCAAGCTGGTGCACCGCATTGAGGCTGGGAGGCTGGACACGCTGCCGGGGTCGAAGGGCGTGTATTCGTCGTGGCAGGAGCTGGAAATGGGGACGGCCGCGCTGGTGGACTCATACCAGCGGATCGCGATGCAGTATTCGCCGCTGAACCAGATCATGTATGTCTCACTGGTGGATGCGGGGACGGTGGAAGTGCTGCGCGGGCTGGGCAAGACGGTGGTGAGCTCGGCGGACCTGGTGAGCAGATTTGAGGCAGTGCTGACGGAAGAGCAGATCACGAGCCACTATGACGCGCAGGCGGCGCTGGATGAGATTCTTGCGGCGGGGTTTGACGAGATCGGGCGCAGGGTGCGATCGATCTTTGGTGAGGGCGGCCGCCTGACCGAGTATGACATGGTGGTATGGCTGCAGGAGGCGATGCGGCGCGCGAACCTGACGTGGGAGAACGGGCCGAATGTCTCAGTGAATGAGAACAGCGCGGACTCACACTACGAGCCCACGGCAGAGACCGCCAGGGAGATTCACGCGGGCGACTTTGTGCTGATCGATATCTGGGCGCGGAAGAATCGTCCGGGCACCTGCTACTACGACATTACCTGGACGGGCGTGGTGGGGCGCGAGCCGAACGAGCGCGAACAGCGGGTCTTCGGGGTGGTGAAGACGGCGCGTGATGCGACGGTGCGCCGCGTAAGCGACGCGTTTGCAGCGGGAGAAGCGCTTGCCGGCTGGCAGGCGGACGATGCGTCGCGCTCGGTGATCGAGCAGGCGGGATTCGGCGAGTTTTTCACGCACCGAACGGGACATAACATCGGCAACATCCTGCATGGAAACGGCGCGAACCTGGACAACCTGGAGACGCATGACGAGCGGCTGATTCTGCCGAACACATGTTTTTCTGTCGAACCGGGAATTTACCTGGACACGTTCGGTATCCGCAGCGAGGTGAATGTGATCGCGGCTCTGGGACGCGCGGCGACGACGGGACGGGTGCAGCAGGAGCTGGTGAGGATCTAGGCAGCGCAGCCAGCAGCCAACGGGCGATAGCGAATAGGCAACAGGCAATAGCCAGTGGGCAGTCTGGAGTGCTGGTATAGTCGAAAGAGATGGCCTCGAAGGTTCAAGTACCTGCGAAGACGCAGAGTTCATCGCAGGGATTCGTATATCTGGCATTGCTTTTGGGCTGGCTGGTTCCGGGCGCAGGGCACCTGCTGACCGGGCGGTGGGTGCGCGCGCTGCTGCTGTTTGCGGCGATCACGGCCATGTTCTGGCTGGGCATTGCAATGCAGGGCAAGCTGTATGCCCCGAACACGGGCGACATTCTTGAAATGCTGGGGTTTGTGGGTGACGTCGGGAACGGACTCTTCTACGCGCTGGGACGGATGATCGGCCTGGGTCAAATCCCGGTGCAGACAGTGACGGCCGACTACGGGACGAAGTTTATTGTGGTCGCGGGGCTGCTGAATTTTATCTCCGCAGTTGACGCGCATAACCTTCGCATTGGCAGGAAGGCCTGATGTACTCACCCTCACACTTTACCGCGGTGCTGCTGTTTGCCACTTTTGCGTCAGTGGTCTTCGGGATCACGCAGCGCTCAACCCCCAAGGCAATGCTTCGCTACGGAGCATTTTGCTGGGCCTGCTTTGTGGGCGTGGTGATTGCGGCCAGTTGGTTGATGTATTTCGTCAAGAAATAAACAGCGAAAAGCCGGCTCGCTGAAGAGCGGTCAGTGGCTTGGCGCGCTTCCGCCGGGCTTTTCCCACAGCATGGCGTCGAAGTCCTGGATGATATTGAAGTCGGCGCGGCGGTAAAGCGAGACGGCGCCTTCATTCTCGGCGGTAACCGTGAGGGTCAGGGCGCGGAAGCCCTCAGCCCTGAGGCTCAATGCACATTCTTCAAGAAGCATGCGTCCGAGGCCGCGGCTGCGCTCCTCCCTTGCAACGCAGAGCTGGGTGATGTGGGCGACGTCTTCGCGGACGCGCGAGCAGAGGACGAGCCCGGCGAAATCCTTTGTGGAGCGGCGGACGAGGACGCGTGAGGACGCAGCGTTGAAGTATCCGCAGCCGGGAAAGCGAACGATATTGTGCAGGAAGCGGAGCGAGCCGGCGGTTGAGCGGTACTGGTCGTTGATATGGCTGTCGAGATGGCTGCTGTAGGCCGACGAAATGAGCCGCGCCGCTGCGTTGAAGTCTTCTTCGCGCCAGGGGCGGAGCTCGAGGTCAGAGCGGTTTGAATCCATGACGGGCGGGATTGTGGCGATCAGGTCGCGGCGCATGAACAGACGCCGGTAAACGCTGAACCCTGCCTCGGAAAAGACCGGAGCGAGCTGGCCGTGGGAGTGGAGCAGCAACTGCGACTCGATGCGTTCGATGCCGGGAGAGTTCTGGAGCAGCTCGAGAAGGCTTTTGAGGAGCAGGGACTCGACTTCGGAAGCGCTCGACTCATTGTTCTGGGGCAGGAGAGCAAAGACGTCGCCGATGACGGCTTTGTGCTCTTCATAGACGCAGAAGACGTAGCCGGACACGCGGCCATTCTCAACGGCGACATAGCCGGGCAGGACGCGCGAGTCAAGATATTGAAGTAGAAGATTTGCGGAAGGCCGATAGTCCCACTCAAGCCGCTGGCTCCAGACGCGCGCCTCGGAATCGAGCAGCGGCCTGAGGTTGGCCGCGGAGAAGTGGCGAAGGTCGAGGATTTCGAGTTGGAGCGCGGAAGCCATCGCGTTCGAATTCTATTTTGTTGTTCCCCCAGTTTCGCAGGTGGATGATTCAGTTTGACATTAATCCGGCATTCACACACCGGCGGTCAAGCGTGAGTGTCGTAACTAACTGATTACTGACGGGCGGAAACTGAGAAGACCGTCAGATTTTGAGCAGGATACTTGAAAAGCGGTTCGTATGTCCTGTCCTTGAGTATTCGATTCAGTTTGCCCACGGAAGAATCGCGCACAACGACGATGTGCTGCTCAGGCGGGACCCCGTCTCTCTCGTAATCCCAGACGCGGTGGTCGCGATAGAAGGACAGACCGTACTCGACATCACGACGCACATCCAAAACAGCGACGGGTTCGCCGGGCTCAGCGATTTTATCGAGGATGCGCGAGAGCGGGCGCGCGGAGTATGTGAGGTCGATGAGAGTAATGTTGCGTTTGGTGCCGGCGACGGCGGGAATTCCGAAGAAGGGGCCGACGCCGAAGAGATAGAAGAGAATGATGACCATGGGAGTCATGGTCGCAATGCGCAGACGCTTGAGTCCGAAACGGTAAACACAGATGAGGATGAAGATCGTCGCGGCGAAGCCGGTCATGCCTCCGGCAATGATGGCCTGAATGGGCGGGATGGCCTCGGGGTTTTGCAGGTGGAGTGGCAAGAGAACGGCAAAGGTGAGGAGCAGGCCGGTGAGCACGGCATGAAGGATGAGCAGCCAGGGTTTGAGGCCGCGCTCGCGCATGCGGTTGAGGTAGTCGCCGCAGAGAATGGTCAACGGTGGGACCGATGGCAGGATGTAGCCGGGCAGCTTGGACTGCGATAAAGAGAAAAAGGCGACGGGGATGAACGCCCAGAGAACGAGGAACTCGGGGAAGGCGTCTCCGGCGCGGAAGGTACCCATGTAGTGGTACTTGGCGCGGCGCGCGCGCCACTCGGCGATGGACCCGCGGACTGCGTCCCAAAGTGCCGCGACAGCGATTACGGCCCAGGGCGTGAGCGCGAGCAGAATGATGGGGAAGTAGTACCAGAGGGCCTCTTCATGGTGGAAGCGGTCGGTGGCGAAGCGTTCAATATTGTGCTGGAGGAAGAAGACGCGCAGGAAGTTCGGGTTGCGGCGCTGGACCGCGATGTACCAGGGCAGAACCATGGCGAGGTAGAGCGCGGCTCCGGGCCCCCAGAAGGTACGGCGGATAATGGCCCACTCGCGGCGGAGAGCGGCGAAGGTGAAGATAATCGCCAATGCGAGGACCGGCGCGACAGGGCCTTTGGCAAGCGTGGCCGCTCCGACGAAGAAGTAGAGATCGAAGAGCCAGAACTTTTTATCTGTCTCATACCACGCATACCAGCCGAGCATACCGATGCAGAAGGGCGCGGCGAGCTGCATGTCCGTCGATGCGCCGCGGGCGAAGCTGAAGATTCCCGCGCAGGAGACGGTGATGAGGGCGGCGTCGAGCTGGCCTCCGCGGCGGAAGCGGCGGATGTGGAGATAAATCAGGACAACGAGAACGAAGGCGAAGCTGGCGGAAGGCAGGCGCGCGGACCAGTCGTGCATGCCAAATTCCTTGAAGGCAAACATGGCGCGCCAGTAGTAGAGGGCGGGCTTTTCAAGCCAGGGCCTTCCCCATAGATACGGCGTGATGAAGTCGCGGCGCTGGAGCATTTCGCGCGCGACTTCTGCGTAACGCGGCTCGTCCGCGCCGACCAGACCAAGGCCCGCGCCGCCAAAGATGGGGACGAGGCCGTAGAAGATGAAGAAAACTGTGAGGATGAGGAGCGTGGCCGCTTCGAGCACGGTCCCAAGGGCGGGGAAGCGCGAGGTCCAGGTAGTCGGGTCGTGGCGCAGCGCTCTGATTCTGGAAGGGATTCCCACGTCTTAAAAAAGAGTTACGGGTTAAGGCTAACAGATGAACGGTCGGTGACGCAGGCAGCGGATCAGGAGCGGGTTGCGCCGGCTGCGGGCTGCATGCGAAGACATTCACGGAGCAAGTCGTGAATGCGCGCGGTGGCTGCGGGAAGCGGGCCGTCGATGGTGCAGCCGCTGGCGTGGCTGTGGCCGCCTCCGCCAAAGCGCTCGGCGATGCTTGCGACGTTGATCTCTCCCTTACTGCGGAGGGAGAGACGAATGCGACCGTCGGCGAGCTCGCGCAAAAGAACGGCGACGTCGATGCCGTCGATGCCGATAGCGTAGTTCACAAGACCTTCGCAGTCTTCTTCGGCGGCAGCGGTGCGGTGCATGTCGTGCTGGGTAACCGACATCCAAGCCAGGCGGCCTTCACGCTGGAGACTGGAGAGTGCGGCGCCGAGGAGCCGCATCTTGGACGTCGGATTGGAGAAGTAGACGTTGTAGGCGATGGTGGCGGGATGTGCGCCGTGACGTACGAGGTCAGCAGCGATATCGAAGGCGCGCGCATCGGTTCCGGCGTAGCAGAACGATCCGGTGTCAGTGAGGACGGCGATGTAGAGACAGGTGGCCATCTCCGGAGTTATGCGAACGCCGGCCAGCATGGCCAGCTCATAGATCATGGCGGCGACGGCGCATGCGTCGTTTTCTATCCAATTGATGTTGGCGAAGAGCTTGCCGCTGAAGTGATGATCGATGTTGATGGTGAAGCGGCCTTCGAGACCGCGCAAGCCGGTGCGTGCGATGCCGTCACACTCAAGCAGGATGACTGCGTCGTATTCGCCGCCGATGGTGTCGGTGGCGCGGATCGTGTCGACGCAGGGCAGGTGGCGGTAGATAACGGGAACGCGGTCGCGGGAGACGATATCGACCTGCTTGCCAAGCTGCTGGAGGATCATGCCGCAGGCGAGCATGGAGCCGATGGCGTCGCCGTCAGGGCGCGCATGCGCGGCCACAAGAAACCGGCTGCCATTTTCAATGGCTTCGAGCACGGCGCGGATGTCATTTGGCTTCTGCATAGGGCTAAGGCTTCGATTGGACCCCGGTCGCTTCCTTCATGCGCTTGCGCTGGCGTCCCAGCAGGTCGTCGATGCGGGCCTTCATCTTCTCGGACCGGTCGATGTGGAAGGTGAGGTCCGGGACGTGCCGCGTGCCCATGCGTTCATGCAGTTCGTGGCGGATGTAGCCGCGTGCGGCCATGAGGCCCTCGAGGGTGTCGGACTCCTCCTGTGGGCCGCCATCGACGGCGACGTAGACAAGCGCAGATTTTCCGCCCGGGCTGAGCAGGACCTGGGTGACATAGGCGAAGCTGATGCGAGGATCGGAGAGTTCTCCCTCGATCATGGTGCTGATTTCATCGCGCAGCGTTCCTGCGACCCTGTCGCGGTGGTGCTGACGTGCCCTTGATTCCGGCATCTCTTTTTTCCCTTATCGATTAAACGTTTGAGGATAACAAAAAGCGAGCCGAGATGCGATCAACTTTCTTCGATGAAATGCCACCATATGTCGGCAATTTGCGCGCCAAAATCGCTGATGATGCGGGTTACGGCGCTTTCGATCTGCTGCATCTGCCCGGACAAATAATCGCGCGACGAGGAGATGGCGACGATGCCGATGGTGGCGGATTGCCAGGTGACCACCTCGTCCAGCTCGGCAATGGAAATGTTAAAGCCGTGGGCAAGCTTCTCCTTGAGGCTGCGGACGACCTGGCGCCGGTCCTTGAGCGAGTGTGCGCGCGCGATGCGCAGCTCGATGGTCATCGAGGCGATGGGCATTGTTGACTTATGGTAACGCGTGAGCGGGAGCCATGCTTTTGGCTAGCCGTTGAGGTGAATTCCGGGGCCGAAGACTCCGATGAAGACGGCGGCGAAGATCACGGCGACGGCGATCCACGTATAGCTGCGCGGGACGATCTGCGTTTCGCCGGGCTGAATGCGTTTGGGGACGTAGTAACGGAGCCAGAGGAGCCAGCAGTTGCCTCCGGCGGAAGCGGCGAGCGCAGACAGAAGGACGTAACGCATGCCGATGGGATTGAAGAGGCCAGCGAGCCCGTCGAGGATGATTGCGGTGAAGTAGGGGACCCAAAGCAGCCGGCGGAAGCGGCGGGCGTCATTCCGGGCGGCGCCCATGCGCTGGACGAGGTTGGCGCCGATGAGGAGGACGGTTCCGTAATAGGAGACGACGCCGAGCGCTACAAGTCCGGTGCGCCAGAGCCAGTGGGGCTCAAGTCCGTGGATGACCATGGCCCAGTCGCCGAAGTTGCTGACGCCGGAGTAGAAGAAGTATCCGGTGCCCGCGAGCAGGTTGAAGGACATGGCGATGAGAAGGAAGAAGCGCCAGGTGGGCGAGGCGCTGCGGACGGTGCGCAGAAGAAACCAACAAACAAGGCCAGTGGCGAGATTGACGAGCGTGCCTCCAGCTTCCACGAGACGGCTGTCCTGTTGGCTGGACCACGCGAGCGAGCAGAGTGTGCCCGATGCATGCAGCGTGAGGATTGCGGTGGCAGCGTGTCCCAGGCCCTCATGCAACATGGTGGAGAGCACACCGGCGATGACGCTGATGGCGCAGATGGTGGGGATGTCGTCTAGGTGGGTGGAATGATTTTGAGTCGGTGTCGTGCTCATGGCATCCAGCATGGGCGCAAGGAAAGCCGGGAACAAGTGAGGAATGTCATGTAAATGCGGCCAAGAGGCGGGCAACAAAAAGCGGCTGGCGTGAATGCCGGCCGCTTTCTTGAATGTGGATGGATTAGCTTGCCGTCAGCTCGGCGGCGACCTTCTCAGTGACAAAGGCTTCGACAGTGTCGCCGACCTGGATGTCGGAGAAGTTCATGCCTACGCCGCACTCCATGCCGTTGGTGACTT
>JASHUR010000343.1 GCA_030039895.1 Acidobacteriaceae bacterium
AGGACAGCAACAGCAGCGCATGGTGGAGCATTCTGATCAATGTGGCCCCGCTGCTGATTCTGGTGGCGCTGTGGTTCTTTATGATCCGGCAGATGCAGAGCGGCGGGAACAAGGCGCTGTCGTTCGGGAAGAGCCGCGCGCGATTGCTTTCGATGCAGCAGAAGAAGATCACCTTCAAGGACGTGGCTGGAGTAGACGAGGCCAAGGAAGAGCTGAAGGAGATCATCGAGTTTTTGCGCGAGGCTCAGAAGTTCCAGAAGCTGGGCGGACGGATTCCGAAGGGCGTGCTGCTGGTGGGCCCTCCGGGAACAGGCAAAACGCTACTGGCGCGCGCGGTTGCGGGCGAGGCGAATGTGCCGTTCTTCTCGATCTCCGGCTCAGACTTTGTGGAGATGTTTGTGGGCGTGGGCGCGAGCCGCGTGCGCGACCTGTTTGAGCAGGGCAAGAAGAACGCTCCCTGCATCATCTTCATCGACGAAATTGACGCCGTGGGCCGGCATCGCGGAGCGGGCCTGGGCGGCGGACACGATGAGCGCGAGCAGACGCTGAACCAGTTACTTGTTGAGATGGACGGGTTCGAAGCGAACGACGGCGTGATTCTGGTAGCGGCGACGAACCGGCCGGACGTGCTCGATCCGGCGCTGCTGCGGCCGGGACGGTTTGACCGCCGGGTCGTCGTGGGGCGTCCGGATGTGCGCGGGCGCGAGGAAGTGCTGCGGGTGCATGCGAAGAAGGTTCCGCTGTCGGAGGACGTTGATCTGCGGGTGCTGGCGCGCGGGACACCGGGCTTTAGCGGCGCGGACCTGGCCAACATGGTGAATGAAGCGGCGCTGAATGCGGCGCGCGCGAACCGCAAGGCGGTATTCATGATCGACTTCGAACAGGCGAAGGACAAGGTCATGATGGGCGCAGAGCGGCGGTCGATGCTGCTGACCGAAGACGAGAAGCGCGACACGGCTTACCACGAGGGCGGACACGCACTGGTGGCGGCGAAACGCAGTCATGCCGATCCGCTGCACAAGATCACGATTATTCCTCGAGGCATGGCGCTGGGCGTGACCATGCAACTGCCGGAAGAGGACAAGCATACGGTGACGAAGGACTACCTTGAGACGCAGCTTGCGATCCTGATGGGCGGGCGCTGCGCGGAGGAGATCTTTATGAACCGGATGACGACCGGCGCGGGCAACGACATTGAGCGCGCGACGGAGCTGGCGCGCAAGATGGTCTGCGAGTACGGCATGAGCAGCCTGGGCCCGCTGACCTTCGGCAAGAAGGAAGAGCAGATCTTCCTGGGCCGTGAGATTGCGCAGCACCGTGACTTCTCAGAAGAGACGGCGCGGCAGATCGACGCGGAAGTGCGGCGGCTGGTGGATGAGGCGTACCGTTCGGCATACGAAATTCTGGACACGAACAAGGACGTGATGCACCGGCTGGCGACGGCCCTGCTGGAGCGCGAGACGCTGGATGCGAATGAGATTCGCGCGGTGATCGAGGGCAGGGAACTGCCTCCGTTCACGAAGCCCTCGGGCGGCGCGGGCGCGACGGCGACGGATGTTCAGCAGGTGCTGAAGCCGGAGCCGGGACGCACGGGAGGACTGCCGGAAGGAAGCCCGTCACCGGCATGATCGTGCGGCTGAATTGAACCGACCCGCCGGGTTTTACCTGGCGGGTTTTGTTTTTTACGCACGATATGCGCGATTTGACCGAATCTTCCGTCGAAAGAGTGCGTTTGAATCATTAGAGAGGTACGACCTGAATGCGTTTTTTGAGCTTTTCCTTTTTGCTTGCGTTGGTGATTCCTGCGGGATTCGTCCAGGCCCAGACGGCCATTCCGGCAGGCACAGAGAGCTATAAGATTTTCCAGGGCGACAAGGTGGTGGGGTCGTCGCAGTATACGGTGACGCCGACGACGGCAGGGTATACGGTCACGTCGCAGGGTAATCTGCGGCTGTCAAAGTTCAGCTACGACTTCAACAGCACGCAGTATCTCGACCACATGCTGAACCTGGTGAGCGACCGCATTACGGGGACGGTGAACGGCGCCGCAGTGACTTTCGCGATCAACTCCGATACGACAGGACGCCAGTTCAACATCAACGTGAACGCGAAGGGGCAGGACCAGCAGAACACGATTGACCGTCATCAGCACCTGGCTCTGGTGCCCGATCTGGACGCGGCAGGCTATATGCTGCTGACGCGAGTGGGACTTGAGAATCCGCAGGTGTCGTGGGCGCTGATTCCGAAGGAGACTGGGCTACTGGTGCCGACGGTTTACAACCACGACGCAAGTGTGCGCGGGCTGCTGAACGGACGCAATATCGATGTTGAGCACACAACGGTTGAAGTGAGCGCGCAGAACGCAATCAACGTAGAGCTGTTTTACACGGCTGCCGGACAACTGTTGGAAGCTGACCTGCCGCAGCAGAATTTTTATGTGGTGCGTGACGGGTTCAAGCTGGTCAACCGGCCGAAGTTTGCGCCTCCGCGCAGCCCGGAGCCGAACGCGCCGCCGCCGAACGGGCAGCAGCCGCAACAGTAGGCGAGGCGGGCCGGGAAGCCCGGCAGTGATTCGGCCTGTGTTCCTCAACTTGCTCTCGTACAATAGAGCGAGTATTTCAAGCGAAGGAACACGGGTGCCGAACTCCACTACTGAACAACGCAAGCGCGTGCTGAGCGGCATGCGCCCGACCGGCAAACTGCATCTTGGCAACTATATGGGCGCGCTCTATAACTGGGTGCGCCTGCAGCGCGAGTATGAGTGCTATTTTTTTGTGGCGGACCTGCACGCGCTGACCACGGACTATGCCGATCCGTCGCTGATTGCAGAAAACACACGCGAGGTGGCGCTGGATTTTCTGGCCGGGGGGCTGGATCCGGAGCAGTGCGTGGTGTTTGTGCAGAGCGATGTAAAGCAACACACCGAGCTGCATCTGTATCTTTCAATGATTACGCCGCTGGGATGGCTGGAGCGGGTTCCGACCTACAAGGAACAGATGGAGAACCTGACGACGAAAGACCTGCATACGTATGGGTTTCTGGGGTATCCGCTGCTGCAGTCGGCAGATATTTTGATCTATCAGGCGGACTTTGTGCCGGTGGGCCAGGACCAGGTGGCGCACGTGGAGATTACGCGCGAGATAGCGCGGAGGTTTAACCAGTTCTATCCCAAAAAGTATTCAGACTACCCCAAAAGTGTTGGTGAGATTCTGAAGGCCCGCATAGCTCACGAGTTTATGTATGTTCTTCCTGAGCCGCAGGTGCTGCTGACGCCTTCGCCGAAGCTGCCGGGGACGGATGGGCGCAAGATGTCAAAGAGCTATGGGAATACGATTCTGCTGAGCGATCCGGAGCCGGTGATCCGGCAGAAGCTGAAGCCGATGGTGACGGACCCGGCGCGAATTCGGCGGAACGATCCGGGGAATCCGGAGGTGTGTCCGGTGTTTGACCTGCATAAGGTGTTTTCGAGCGCGGAGACGCAACAGAAAGTTCGCGAAGGGTGTACGACGGCGGGGATTGGATGCATCGAATGCAAGGGATGGCTGGCGGATGCAGTGGTTGCAGAGCTGGCGCCAATTCAGGAGAGGCGGCAGAAGTATGAGAGCAAGCCTGCGCTGGTAGAGGAGATTCTGGAAGCAGGCGCGGTGCGCGCGGCGAAGCGGGCGGAGAAGACCATGGTTGAGGTTCGCGCGGCGATGGGGCTGAGCAATTGAGGATTGCAGTGACGGAAGAACAGGAAAAAGTCGCAGGGCGGGAAGGCGAATCCGGAGAGCAGACGGAACGGGAAACTGGCGCTGAACAGGGTGCGACGGCGGAGTCCGTTGCGGCTGCGCCTAAGAAAGAGGCGGAGTCTGCCTATCCGTTTTCCGTGACAGTGGGGCAGGTGTATGACGGGCCGCTGGACCTGCTGCTGGACCTGATTCGCAAGCAGGACATTGATATTTACGACATCCCGATTGCGAAGATTACGGCGCAGTTTCTGGCGTATGTGGAGCACCTGAAGGAGTCGGATGTGGACGTGGCGGGGGACTTTATCTATACCGCCGCACTGCTGATTCACATCAAGAGCAGGATGCTGTTGCCGCGTTCGCCCGCGGAGATAGCGGAGGGCGAGGCGGAGGATCCACGGCGCGAGCTGGTGGAGCGGCTGCTGGAACACGAGCGGTTCAAGAACGCGGCGCAGATGCTCCACGAGAGGCAGCAGGTGGAGGCGGCGACGTGGACGAATCCGGGAATGCGGGAATTTCGCGACGCAGAAGGAACGGAGCAGGAGGTTGCCGCAGACACGATGGACCTGGCGCGGGTGTTCCAGGAGATTCTGGGGCGGGTG
>JASHUR010000344.1 GCA_030039895.1 Acidobacteriaceae bacterium
TCCCTGGTATTGCGCGACATCCGCACCGCTGGCGGACATGAGCTCTTCTACTTCCAGATTCCGCTCGACAAGTACCTCTAACGCCCGCTGCCTTGCGCTCCCTGCTCGTCTTCTTCGGCCAGCAGATCGCCAAGCCGCTCCAGCTTGTTCTCCCAGCTCAACCGGTGCTCGCGGACCCACTGCTCAAGCAGCCTGAACCCTGCAGCTTCAATGCGGCAGCTGCGTACGCGTCCAACCTTCTCGGTCTTCACCAGTTCGACCTCTTCCAGGATCTGCAAATGCTGCATGACTGCTGTCAACGTAATCCCCAGCGGCTCCGCCAGACGCGAGACCGACGCCGGCCCCGCCGCAAGCCTGTCAAGAATAGCGCGGCGCGTAGGATCGCCCAGCGCATGAAACAGCCGTTCTATCCTTACGTCTTCTTTCTTCAAACTTCCCTCGCTACTGCGGGCCATTCGCCGGTCGACTCGGCGAATTTCCTCATACCTGGCCTCACAACGCCGTCACTTCGACAACTCCGCATCAAGCTGTCCCAGCAATTTGCGCCATCCTTCTTCTCGCATCTTCGGTCCACCCGACCCCTCGTAGAAAGCCCCCTGATATGTAAGCACCAGATCCGTCACCTGCTCATTCGGGACAAACTCCACCGTAATCAGAGACGACGAAATCCGGCGATCGCCAAGACTCATCGTCGACGCCGTCACTACTCGCTCGTTCGGCACGATGTCTTGAATCGCGCCTTCCGTCCGCAGCGCTACTCCCGGAAACGGAGTGCCCGGACGGAAGCGATAGGAAGTTCGCTCCACTCCGCCCACTCGAAAGTCCATCTCATACAACTCAACATCGTGGTTGTCGCTCTCGGCAAACCAGCGGCGCTTCTTCGCTGGGTCCGCGAAGGCCGCAAAAAGCCGCTCGATCGGGTACGGATAGCGATGCTCGATCACAAACGTACTGTGTACAACAGAAGGCTCCATAAACAATCTCCTCTCTCAATAGTGAAGTACATACTTCACTATTGCAGTAGACTCCCGCGGTTGAAAATTGTCAAGTGAATACTTCAGTATTTACGGACTTGCACATAAGCGATTGAATAGCAACGTCTTAACGAGGCCATCCGTCCGCTCCCAAAGGGAGTGGACACGAAATCCAGCGGAACTACCGGCGAAGCCGCATCCGCCTGGACGACCAGTCCTATTCAACGTGATAGTTCGGGGCCTCGCGCGTGATGATTACGTCGTGCACATGGCTCTCGCGCAGTCCGGCGTTTGAGATCCGCACAAACCGCGATTTCGTCTGCAGGTCCTCAATCGTCCCGCAGCCTAAATACCCCATACCTGAGCGCAGTCCGCCGACCAGCTGATACACCATCGCCTCCAGCGGCCCGCGATGCGGCACGCGCCCTTCAATGCCTTCCGGAACAAACTTGGCCAGCCGGTTCTGCCCGTTGCGCTCGCGGTTCACCACGCCTTCGCCGCGTGCTTCCTGCTCTTCAAAGTCCTGCGCGCCCTGGAAGTACCGCTCGCCCGATCCCTGGGACATCGCCGACAGCGACCCCATGCCGCGATACGCCTTGAACGACCGCCCCTGATACAGAATCGTCTCACCCGGGCTCTCGTCGACGCCCGCAAACAGCGATCCGATCATCACCACGTTCGCGCCCGCGGCAATCGCCTTGGTCACATCGCCCGAGTACTTGATGCCGCCGTCCGCGATCACCGGAATCCCGTGCTCCTGGCCGGCGCGATACGCCTCGCTCACCGCCGTGATCTGCGGCATGCCCGCGCCCGTCACCATGCGCGTGGTGCAAATCGACCCCGGTCCGATGCCCACCTTCACCGCATCCGCGCCGTTCTCAATCAGCGCCTTCGCGCCATCGTAGGTCGCAATGTTGCCGGCCAGCAGGTCCACATCCGGAAACGCCTTCTTCACCAGCCGCACTGCTTCCAGCACACGTGACGAGTGCCCGTGCGCGGAGTCAATGGACAGCACATCCACGCGGTTCTTCACCAGCTCCGCCGAGCGCTCCATAAAGTCGCCCGTCGCGCCGATGGCCGCGCCCACGCGCAGCCGTCCCTGTCCGTCCTTTGAGGCGTTGGGATACTTCAGCTTTTTCTGGATGTCTTTGACCGTGATCAGGCCTTTCAGCTCGTAGTCGCCGTTGACCACCAGCAACTTCTCGACGCGGTGCTGATGCAGAATCTGCTCGGCCTCTTCGAGCGTGGTGCCCACCGGAACCGTGATGAGGTTGGTCTTGGTCATCACGTCGTCAATCGGAATGTCGGTCCGCGTCTCAAACCGCAGGTCGCGGTTGGTCAAAATGCCTACCAGCCTCTTGTTCTTGGTCACGGGAACGCCGGAGATCTTGTACCTGCGCATCACCTCCAGCGCGTCAGAGATCAGTTGTTCCGGCGTCATCGTTACCGGATCAACGATCATCCCGCTCTCTGACCGTTTCACTTTGTCCACTTCCGTGGCCTGCTGCTCCACCGTCAGGTTGCGATGGATAATTCCCATCCCTCCCTGCTGCGCCATGGCAATCGCCAGCCGCGACTCCGTCACGGTGTCCATGGCCGCGCTCAAAAGCGGCGTATTCAGCACAATCTTTTTCGTCAGGCGCGTCTGCGTGCTCACCTGCGCCGGAACCACATCGCTGTAGGCGGGAACCAGCAGAACGTCGTCAAAGGTCAAAGCTTCAGGGACAGGATGTTCAATCATAGATATAGATAGAAGATGCACCGCGGCCTGGGAAAGAATCACAATGCTCTCGGGCGCGATGGCTTCCCGTTATTGTAGAGCCAAACCGTCCGGGGCTGTAATCCTTGCAGCGGGCCTGTCTATTTTGCAATCGCCTCGAGTTGCCCCATATGATTCAAATCGTGCCCGGCCATCGTCTCCACGATCGAGCCAAACGTCATCTCGCCACGCTCCGGATGCGTCACCGGTTTCCCGTAAACCTCGGGCTTGAGCGAGCGCAGCAGCGCCAGGTTCCAGTTTCTTGCCGCGCGGAACAGCGCCAGCGCCTCAGCCAGCGTGTACGCCCCGTAGTTCACAGCCCATGTCTCCTGGTCGAACGGCTGAATCACATGGTGGTCTTCGCCCAGCGTGTGCCGCAGCCTGATTCCAAATACCGTCTCGCAGTCCGCCAGGTGGCACACAATCTCCCGCACGCTCCACTTGCCCGGCGCAGGAGCCGCATTCGCCCGCTCCTCGCCCAGCGTATCGGCAATCTTCCCGATCCGCGCCGCCGTCTCCGCCATAACCGCCACCGGCTCCCGCCCACCTAAAAACCGTTCATACGGATTCAACTGGCTCATAAGTCCCCCTCGATTCATCCTTTCCGGTGCGTGCTCTGACCTTCATCATCCCATTCAGGCGTCCGGATTTGAAGGCAATCGAAAAACAGCGTATTCTAGCTATGCAGACGAGTTTATCCGGGCTGATGCTGTGAGTATCCGGCAGCCTCGGAGAGATGAGTGGGCTTACTGCCCACTTTTTATTTGGCCGCAGATTCCGCCGAAAAATCTCTGCAAGATTCGCCTGCAGCAACCGGCTATGGCATTCAACTTGGACCAGATCCGCACTGCCGCCCAGCGCGTCGCCGCCTCGCACGGCCTCGATGTCGTCGACGTCGAGTACCGCGCCGGCGCAAAACCGCGTGCGCTCTGTATCTATATAGAAAAAAACGCCGAGCAGCGCGCCAAACTGGCGGCGGAGCCCGAAGCCCTTGAGAACAATTTCAAAGCCGAACAGCTCTCCGGCGTCACGCACGACGACTGCACGGCCTTCAGCCGGGACTTCGGAACCCTGCTCGATGTCGAGGAGCTGATACCCGGCGCCGAATACATGCTGGAGGTTTCGTCTCCCGGACTCGACCGCAAGCTGCATACATTGCAGGACTTTGAACGCTTCAGCGGCAGCCTGGTCAAGCTCCAGACCTTTCAGCCGATTGCGGGCAACCGGCACTGGCAGGGCAGGCTCACAACGGTAAGCTCCGCCGCTGTCATTCTCGACTTGAGTGCCCTGAAACAGAAAGGCAAAAGCAGGAAGGCCGCCGCAAAAGCTGCGCAGGAGAATCTTGAGATCGCCTTCTCCAACATTGAAAAGGCCAGCCTGGTCCCTGAATTTTAAGTTCTATTGAAACCGGCCATTGTGCCAAACGAGATTATTGAGAGAAACCATTATGGCAAGCCCGCTTTACCAGACCATCGAAGTACTCAGCCGCGACAAAGGCATTGAGCCTGAAATTGTTGTCGGCGCCGTCGAGGACGCTATTGCCCTCGCTACGCGCAAGTATTACAAGACGCAGGAGAACATGCGCGCCGAGCTCGATAAGGAAACCGGCGAAATCCGCGCCTATGTCTACAAGACCGTAGTCGAGACGCCCGAGCAGGTGGAGGACCCCCTCAACCAGATCACCCTTGAAGAGGCCCGCGCCCTCGCGCCCGAGGTCGAGGTCGGCGGCGAAATCCGCTACTACAAGCCCACCGACGTGCTGGGACGCATCGCCGCGCAAATGGCCAAGCAGGTCATCTTCCAGAAGGTGCGCGAGGCCGAGCGCGACACCGTCTTCAACGAGTACAACCATCGCGTCGGCGAAGTCCTCACGGCCACCGTCAAGCGGATGGAGCCGCAGGACGTCATCTTCGATCTCGGCAAGGCCGAGGCGCGCATGCCGCGCCGCGAGCAATCGCGCCTTGAGCAGTTCGCCGTCGGCGAGCGCGTGCGCGTCGTGCTGCTTCGCGTGGACCGCGCCGCCAAGGGACCGCAGGTCATCGTCTCGCGCGCCGCGCCGGAGCTGGTGCAGAACCTCTTCCAGAGCGAAGTGCCTGAAATCTATGACGGCACCGTTGTCATCCGCGCCATCGCCCGCGAAGCCGGCGAGCGCACCAAGATCGCTGTCATGTCCCGCGACAAGGACGTTGATCCTGTCGGCGCCTGTGTTGGCATGAAGGGTATGCGCGTGCAGTCGATCATCCGTGAGCTGCGCGGCGAAAAAATTGACATCATCGAGTTCAGCGAAGAGGTCACCACGTTCGCGGAAAAGGCCCTGCAGCCCGCCAAGGTCAGCCGTGTCAGCATCACCGATCTCGGCGAGAAGCAGCTTGAGGTCATCGTCGATGACACCCAGCTCTCGCTCGCCATCGGCAAAAAGGGCCAGAACGTGCGCCTTGCCGCCAAACTGCTTGGCTGGAAGATCGACATCAAGAGCGAAGAGGAGAAGCGCCAGGAGGTCGAGCAGCAGATGCAGGGCTTCGGCGCCGCCTCCGTCACACCCATCGAGCAGGTCAGCGAGCTGGGCGAGGGCATCATCCAGAAGCTGGTTGCAGCCGGCGTCACCACGGTCGAGTCGCTTGCCGACATGACACCCGAACAGCTCGAAGAGATTCCCGGCATCGGTGAAAAAACGCTGGAGAAGATCAGCGCCGCCGTTCGCCACTACTTCGGGCAGTACGAGCCCGGAGAGCCGCGCCCGGCGCCTGCTGCCGAGACTCCCGCTGCAGCTGAGGCAGCCGCCGAAGCCAGCCTGCAGGAAGAGGAAGACGCCCTCAAGCTCGACCTCACCCAGGAAGGCGAAGAGGTTGCTTCCGAGGATGGTTCAGGCAACATCGACGACGAGGTGGCTCAGGAGCAGATCGAGGAAGTTACCGAATCGGGTCCCGGCAGCGAAGATGACGGCGCTGAGTCTGTTGTCTTCGGACGCCAGGACACCAGCGAGAGGCTCGAAGAAACGGCTGTCACTGAAGGAGACGTGGCCGAGTCTGCCGAACTTCAGGAAGAGAGCGATAGAAAACCGGAGGGTGGGGCGTAAATGCGCCGCCTGTTGAATCATCGGCGCCCGGCATATCGCGCATCTTACGACATTTCGGGCCATAATAACGAAAGAGCAATAACCCAAGGCCGGGAGTTCGCAATGCGCAACTAAGGTCAGGGGAGCAAATACAAAGGGGCGGATGAGTAAAGTTCGAATCAACGATTTAGCACGTGAACTGGAAGTCAAGAGCAAGGCGATTCTTGATGTTCTTGAAGCCGTGGGAGTTACCGAGAAGAAGACCCACTCCAGTTCGCTGGAGGCCGACGAGGCCGAACGTGTGCGTGCTTACCTTCAGCGTGGCAAATCCGGCGCTTCCGCCGCCGCGCGGGCTGATGCTCCGCCCAAACCCAAGATAGATCTGTCGCATGTCTCCAAGCCTGGTGACGTGCTCAAAGCTATCTTGCAGAAAAAAGAGCAGGAAGCGGCCGCACACCAGCCCCCTGCGCCCAGGCCCGAGGCCGCAGCACCGCCCAAGCCCCCTGCGCCGGCACCTGTGGCGACGAAACCCGCTGCCAAACCGGCGCCCGAGCCGCCTGCTCCGGCACCCGCCAAGCCAGCGCCGCGCAGAATCGTTCCTCAGCCGCGCCCGGCAGCCCCGATCACTGCTGCGCCGCCGCAGCCGCAAACTCCGGCGATTGCCGCCAAGCCTCCTGCCGGCCCTGTAGTCGCAAAGCCGCCCGCTGGAGCCCCAAACACTCCCGTTGCGGAAACCCGTCCAGCCATTGCGGCTGCTGCGCCGCATGCCGGCCCAGTCATTGCCAGGCCGCCGGTTACGGCGCATCCGCCAGTTTCAGCGCATCCTCCTGTAGCCGCTGCGCCTCCGCCCCCGGCTGAACCTGTGGAAGCGCCCGCGCAGGAAAGCCCCATCGCTTCGACCGGAGCGCCTGCTGCGCCTCGCCGCGTCATCATGCCGCAGACCGGGCCTCGGCCCGTCTACACCGCTCCACCCACTCCGACCGCCTCGCAACGGCCCGCAGCCCCCGAAACGGGCAGCGCACCCACCGGGGGTCTGCAGCGCGGACGCCCCATCTTCGACCGCCGTCCCGGTGGCCCCGGTCAGCGTCCCGGCGGCCCTGGAGCGCCCGGAGCGCGTCGTCCGATGCATCCCACCCGCTCGCAGCCCGGCGGCGGACCTCCCGGAAGCGCCCGTCCCGGCTTCGGACAGCGTCCCGGCGGCCCCGGTGGCCGTCCCGGCTTCGGGCAGCGCCCGGCCAATGGAGCAGCAGGACTTGTACCGCCTCCCGGCGAAGCGCCGCGTCCGCAGCGTCCCGGCCAAGGTGTCCGTCGCGGCCGCCAGCAGTATCCCAAGACCAAGGAAGGCCCGATGAAGGGCTTCGCACCGCCGTCCCGTTTCGGCGGAGCGCAGGTTCCTTCCGAGCCGCTGCCCATAACCCGGACCATCACCGTGACCGAGGGCATCAGCGTGAAGGACCTGGCCGAGAAGCTTGAGATTCGCGGCAAGGACCTCATCGCCACCCTGCTCATGCGCGGCGTGCTCGTGACCGTCAACCAGTCGCTCGACACTGAGCTCGTCAAGGACGTCGCCCGCCAGTTCGGAGCCGACACGAACTTCGTCTCCTTCGAGGACCAGATGGCCAACGAGGCCATCGAAAATCTCCTCCAGCAGGAGAACCCCGACGAGCACGAGGTCACCCGTCCTCCTGTCGTCACCGTCATGGGCCACGTCGACCACGGTAAAACATCGCTGCTCGACGCCATCCGCGAAACCGACGTCGCCGGCGGCGAGGCTGGAGGCATCACCCAGCACATCGGCGCTTACAAGGTCCGGATCAACAAGCCCGACTCGCCCGCTTTTGGCCGCGAGATCGTCTTCCTTGATACGCCCGGTCACGAGGCCTTCACGCGCATGCGTGCGCGTGGCGCGAAGATCACCGATATCGTCATCATCGTTGTTGCCGCTGACGACGGTGTGATGCCGCAAACCATCGAGGCCATCGACCACGCCAAGGCTGCCAACGTACCCATCATTGTGGCAGTCAACAAGATCGACAAGCCCGATGCCCAGCCCGACCGCGTCAAGCAGCAGCTCGGCGATCGCGGCCTTGTGCCCGAAGCCTGGGGCGGCAATACCGTCTTCGTCGACGTGTCCGCCAAGAAGCGCATCAACCTCGATCTTCTGCTCGAGATGATCTGCCTCGTCGCCGACCTCGGCGACCTCAAGGCCACACCCGGACGCTCCGCCGTCGGCACCGTCATTGAGGCCCGCCTCGACCGCGGACGCGGCGCGGTCGCCTCCGTGCTCGTGCAGAACGGCACTCTGCGCAATCAGGACAGCTTCATCGTCGGCAACACCTTCGGCAAAATCCGCGCCATGTTCGACGACCGCGGACGCGCTCTCGAAGAAGCCGGCCCGTCCACTCCGGTCGAAATCCTCGGCCTTGAAGGCATGCCCGATGCAGGCGACACCTTCCTGGTCACCGCCGACCGCGACAAGGCCAAGACCATCGCGCAGTACCGCAAGATGAAGGAGCGCGAGGCGCAGCTCGCCAAGAGCTCCCGCGTCTCGCTCGAAGGTCTGGCCGAGCAGATCAAGCAAGCCGGGACCAAGGAACTGCCGCTCATCCTCAAGGGCGATGTGCAGGGCTCCGTCCAGGTGCTCGCCGACTCGCTGCAGCAGATGTCCACCGAGAAGGTCCGCATCAAGGTCATCCGCTCGGGCGTGGGCGCCATCACCGAGAGCGACGTCCTTCTTGCCTCCGCCTCGAACGCAATCATCATCGGCTTCAACGTCCGGCCGGAGCGCAAGGCCGCCGAGCTGGCTGAGCAGGATGGCGTCGAGATTCGCCTGCACTCCATCATCTACGAGCTGCAGGACGAGATCCACAAGGCCATGCTCGGGCTGCTCGAGCCGGTCTTCAAGGAGAACTATCTCGGCCGCGCCGAAGTGCTCAACATCTTCAAGATTCCCAAGGTGGGCACTATCGCCGGCTGCCGCGTCACCGACGGAGTTCTCCGCCGCGACGCCGACATTCGCCTCATGCGCGACGGCGAGCAGGTCTTCAAGGGCAAGCTCACCTCGCTCAAGCGCTTCAAGGACGACGCAAAGGAAGTCACCAACGGCATGGAGTGCGGCGTAGGCATGAACTTCTCCGACATCCAGGTCGGCGACACTGTCGAAGCCTTTGTCACTGAGAAGGTCGCCGCCGAGCTGACGGCAAGCTAATCCATCCACATTCAAGAAAGCGGCCGGCATT
>JASHUR010000345.1 GCA_030039895.1 Acidobacteriaceae bacterium
AACCAGATCGCGATCCGGTTGCACACCCAACATGGGCAGGAGGTCATCTGCGAGTCGCGCGCACACATTCTGGATTGGGAGATGGCGATGGTCTCGGCCTTCTCCGGTTGCATGCCGCGCACGGTTGCGGGCGAGCGCGGCGTATTGACCTGGGACCGCATTCAGGCGGCGATTGCGCCGAAGATCTACTACCGCGCGCAGACTGGATTGATTGCGCTTGAGAACTCGCACAACATGGCCGGGGGTACGGTGACTCCGCTCGACGTGTATGAGGAGATATGGTCCGGCGCGCGCGATGCAGCCCTGGCTACGCATCTCGACGGTGCGCGCGTCTTCAATGCAGCGGTGGCGCTGGGCGTTCCGGTGGCGGAGCTGACGGCAGGCTTTACCAGCGTGATGTTCTGCCTGTCGAAGGGGCTGTGTGCGCCGGTGGGCTCCATGCTGGTGGGCAGCCGCAGATGGATTGAGCGTGCACGCTCGGTGCGCAAGATGCTCGGCGGCGGCATGCGCCAAGCGGGCGTACTGGCTGCCGCCGGGCTGATTGCGCTGGAGGAGATGCCAAGGCGTCTGCACGAAGATCACGCCAATGCAAAGCTGCTGGCCGGGCGCATGGCGGAGCTAAAACAAGTGGAAATCGACATGGCGACAGTGCAGACGAACATCGTGATCTTCAAATTACGCGGCATTGCTGACGTGACTCCGGTGCTGATCAAGATGAAAGAGCACGGCGTAATTGCAGGCGCTGCGGCGACTGACGAGATTCGCTTTGTGACCCACAACGACGTGGGCCGCGCAACCTGCGAGCGGGCGGCCTCCATTGCCGCGGAAGTGATCGCGGCGAACTGTTGAATGTTTCAGGAATCGGCAGAGGGATGGTTTGAAAATTGCGCATGTGCAGCCGCATCCGCGTGCGGGGTGAATTCATCAAAATCCAAACGCGGAAACGATAAACTAAGGGCTGCATGAAGCATCGCACAATCAAGCATTACGAGCTGGTCCGGAAGCTGGGAGCGGGCGGCAGCGGGGTGGTGTACTACGCCAATGACACGCTGCTGATGCGCCCGGTGGTGCTCAAGGTGCTCAGGCGCGGAACCCTTTCGGCCGAGCAGATGCGGAGCACCGTGCTGCGCGAAGCGCGCATGGCGTCGGCCATCGAGCACCCCAACGTCTGCGCCATCTATGAGGTTGGCGAAGAAGGCGAAGAGGCATATATCGTAATGCAGTATGTGCCGGGGCAGTCGCTCGATAAGCTGATTGCCCGGGGCCCATCAAGCCTGCAATTGGTGCTCTCGGTCGGCATTCAGATTGCGGATGGTCTGAGCGCGGCGCACTCACTGGGCATCTTCCACCGCGACCTGAAGCCGGCAAACGTAATGCTGACGGACGGTGGCTTGGTTAAGATTCTCGACTTCGGCTTGGCGCGGCGGCTGAATCCAGAGGACGCCGAGTTCGACCCGGCCAAATCGTCTCCACGCAAAACAGACGCCAAGCCGGCCGTGTACACGGCGCGCGGCGGTACCATTGCCTACATGGCCCCGGAGCAGTTCGTTACCGGGCAGAGCAGCGTGCAGAGTGATCTATGGGCGCTGGGAGTCATTCTGTATGAACTGGTCTGCGGGCGGCATCCCTTTGCGCGCCCTGATGCGGAAGAGTTCCAGAGCATCCGCGCCATCCAGTTCATCGATCCGGCGCCGCTGGAGACTTCGCCCGAGCTGAACTCGGTGATTTTTCGCCTGCTGCACAAGATCCCTGCTGAGCGCTACGCGAGCGCTGCGGATGTGCGCGAGGCGCTTAAGACCATCATGAAGGCGCTGCATATCGAGACGGGCATTGTGCCCGGCGACGCCGGCGCGAAGCTGCCTCCTTCGACCGCCGAGACAGAAAAGCGCAACGCCGGACTGCTCTCCATGCTGGCCGAGCGATTTCGTGAGTCGGAACCGAAAGAGAAGCAGAACGCGCTGCTGGTGCTGCCTTTCCAGAACCTCGGTGCATCGGAGACGACACCGCTCTATGGCTTTGCGCTGGCCGAGGCCCTGGCCGCACGCATAGCGCGCATGACCTCGTTGGTCGTGCGACCCACCAGTGCGCTGATGAATATGTCCACCGCGCAGATGGACCCGCTGGCCATCGGACATAAGTTGATGGTGGAGTGGGTGCTCACGGGCAGCTTTATGCGCTCCGATGCCGGCTTTGACCTGAACTGGCAATTGCTGAACGTACCCGGCGAGAGCGTGCGCGCTGGCGGGGCGATCAGCGTGCCGTCATTTGATCTGATCGCGGTGCAGACCGAGATATGCAACGAGGTATTTGCTTCGCTGCAGGGCGTGGGACAGTTGCATCCGCGGAACGACCGCGGCAGCGCACGCAGCGAGCCGCTGGCGGAAGACTTGTCTGAGGAGTACTTGCAGGCGCGAGCGGTGCTCTCGGCCTTTATGCAGCGTACCGGCAGCCGCATTGATCTGGACCACGCGCTGCAATTGTTTGAAAACGTAGTGGAGCGCGAGGGCGAATTCGCTCCGGCATGGACCGGGTTGGGAATTACGCATCTGCAATACGTGCGGCACGGCTTTGGCGGACGCATGCACGTGATGACGGCGCGGCGCGCCTTCGACCGCGCGCTGGAACTTGATCCCGGCTCAGTGGAGGCGAACCTCTACCGCGTCTACATGCTGCTCTCTCGCGGCGAAAAGGAGAGCGCGCGGCACGGCATTGAAAACCTGCTCAGTACTGCGTCGAATGACTGGAACGTCCACATGGTGGCCGGCATCACGCTGCGGGCGGACGGCATGTACGAGGAGGCGCTCGACCAGTTCAACCGCTCGCTCAGCCTCAACCCGTCCAACGCGCCTATGATCTACAACCATCGCGCGCGCGTGTACCAGTACCAGAACCAGCTTGAGCTGGCAGACGACGAGCTGACCAAGGGCCTTACGCTGGAGCCGCGCCACCCTCTGCTGCGCACGTCGGTCGCGTACCAGCGCATGCGTCAGGGAGACCTGCATGACGCGATTCGCCTGCTGGAGGAGGTCATCCGCGACGACGCCAGCATGAAGATTGCCTATCCCACGCTGGCCATGTGCTACTCGCAGATCGGAGACCGCCAGCGCGCGGCGTCGCTGATTGACGAAGATTCGATGGCTGCGGCCGAGGCAGACAGCGAAATGGCATACCGGCTGGCGACCTATTTTGCGGTGGACGGCGATGAGAGCGAGGCGCTGCACTGGCTGCGCCGCGCCATTTATCTGGGCAACGAGAACTATCCGTGGTTCTCCATCAATCCGGCGTGGAGCCGCGTGCACGGTCACGGCGACTTCGAACGCATCCTCGAAGATCTGAAGAAGAGCTTCCGCCGCAATCAGAGGAACTGGAAGCGGCTTCTGGCGACGATCAAGAACTAGGACGCAGCAAATCGATCTGCCGGATGGCATTGCTGTGCCAGCGCCCGCTTGCAGCTCGCTCACGCGTGCTGTTGCAGCTCTTCGACCGACACGTCCTTGATGTGCGTGCCGAGATACCATTTAAATCCGAAGGGGTCGACCACGCCGGCCATACGGTCGCCGTAGAACTGGTCCGCAGGCTCACGGTCGCTGGTAGCTCCCGCGGCCAGGGCCTGCTTGTAAACGGCGTCACAGTCGGTCACATAAACCATCAGGCTGACAGGTGATCCGCCGTAGTGCTTCGGGCTGTATGCGCCGATCTCCGGGTGCTCGTCGGCCATCATCACGCAGGAGTCGCCGATTTCGATCTCTGCATGGCCGATGCGTCCATCGCGCTCCATCCGCAGGCGCTCCTTCGCACCGAATGCCTTCTTATAGAAGTCAATCGCAGCGGCGGCGTTGTCGATGATGAGATAGGGCTGTATGGAGTGGTATCCGTCGGGAATGAGTTTTACTTGAGGCGTGGAATTGTTGGGCATGGTGTCGCTCCTTGGAGTCCAGTTTCACTCTGTGGGCGCTGTGTGGATTGTAAAAATCTGACCATCGTTCAGTTGAGCGGGACGTGGTTCATGTGCCGGTTCTTGTCCGGTCTTCCGAACACGCTTTCGGTGTATCCAGTGGGCGTGAAGCCGGAGAAGTTTTCAAAGTCGTGGATGAAGTGGGCCTGATCGTAGTAGCCGCAGTCGAGCGCGATCCTTGTCCACTCAAATGCGCGCGAAGCATGAATGCTGCTGAGAACGCGCTGGAAGCGGCGCACGCGGCAGAAGGCCTTTGGAGCGAGTCCGGTCTGCTCCTGGAAAAGCTGCGAAAACCTGCGGTGGCTAAGCCCAATCGCGTTCAGTACGGAGGCCACGCTCGTTCTATGTGGATTTGCGGTAAAGCGCCGCGCGGCAAAGGCGACAGCGGGATGCATCTCCAGCGGGCGGACCAGGTGCCGCGTGAGTTCCTCCTCGGCAACGGCGAACATGGCGGGAATACTGCCGGCCTCAAGCAGCCGTGTCCGCATGGTATCGGCTGTATTTCGCCACAGGTCGTCGAGTGGAACATCGCAGTTCACGACTTCGGACGCGGGCATGCGAAAGAACGGAAAGGAGCCTCCGGCGCGGAACTGGATTCCGAAGACGCATTCCTGCTGAAGCGTGTCAATGACAAACGGCTCTGAACGGGCGCCGGCGAGCACGGCGATACCGTAGGTCTCGTATCGGTTCAGGTTCTTCCAGTCATAGATGCGTATAGGGTCATCGCGAAGGTTGAAGATGACACTGCTTTCCCCCGTCGGCATCAGCCGCTCTTTGGCGTGGCCCGTCGGCGCACCTTCCCAGTACCAGAAACACTGGATGAACTGTGACAGCGGCCCGGACGGTGTGTGAAGGCAGTTGGTCATCGCACGCAGCTATTGTAATCAGCGCGGCAATGGATTGTGCAGGCGGAAAAATGGGAGCGTCCGAAGACGCTCCCATCGGTTTCCCTGGGGGAGGGAACGTTAATTTTGTGTAGGTGTCAGCTCCAACGGCTCTGTCAGACTGAAGACAATCTCAGACCCGGCGGGAACCGAAGCTGCCGTGGGATGCTGCGTAAGCAGGTGCGTTGTCACCAGGCCTGCGCCGATCAGCGATCCGGCCAGCGCGCCTGCGGGGCCGGCCAACTCCGCACCGACCATGGCTCCGGTGCCTACGCCCACGCCGTACTCCAGCGACTTCTTCACAACGTGGCCGTTGGGTTGAATGCCTCCTTCGTTCCCGGTCTGTGTTCCCGGAGCTTCAGAGTCGATGACTTGAGCGTAGAGATGATACGCGGTGCCGTCGGGCAGGATCACCGTTTCCGGGCGAAGGCGCAGCGTCGCCGCCGGGCCAAAGTGGTGACCCTGCGTAACCTCAGTGACGCGACCGCGCAGCACGGAACCAGCGGGGATGATGACGCTGCCGCCGTTCAGCACATCCACCATCACCCGGCCCTGGAAGGGCGTCTCAGCCGTGGTGTAGTTGCTGGAAAGCGCATTGTCGAGGCGTACGCGAATCTCAGTGCCTTCCGGCAGGGCGTAGGCCGAGCCCGGAACGCTGGTGACGATATCGTTGTTCGCGTTGTAGCCAGGACGCTTCTGCAGCGTGGGCGTTTCTCCGGGATACTC
Source organism: Acidobacteriaceae bacterium (assembly GCA_030039895.1). GTDB lineage: Bacteria > Acidobacteriota > Terriglobia > Terriglobales > Acidobacteriaceae > Silvibacterium. The sequence continues at coordinate 5,566 of JASHUR010000345.1, forward strand.
CTGCTCGGCCTGCTGCGGCGTCACCGGCACAGTTACGATTCCGTAGTCTGTGTTGTCGTAGCGCGAATCACGAGTTGCCGAGCTGGCTCTGGGCGCTGAGTACGCGGGCGCAGAGGTCCGCGCAGGCGGTGGCGGAGCTGAAACCTCGGGCGAGGGTTTGGTTTGCACCGCAGGAGGGGGCGTGTACTGCGGCTCGGGCGTAATAACGATCGTGCTGTCCGGCGGCGGATGCGAGACGCCTTCATACTGGCTGTTGTTGTCCTGCTGCTGTTGCGCAAAGGCAACCGGCGCTGCGATCACCGCAAGACCGAGGCATGCAACTGCCCATCGTGTGCCGTTGAGTTTCATACCAGCTCCATTAAAACTTCGCCACAAGCGGGGGATTGCTACGTTCGCTGCCTGGGCATATGTCTTTATCGTATTGCAAACCCGCAATCATTAGACGCGTTGCGTACGCGAATGCACCTATGGTGCGAACCACGGCGGTTACGGCATTTTCAGAAGGGATGCGGCCATTTTGGCATCGTGCAAGGTCAACGCTCCCTGCTGGTTGCGTTGACTTTGAACCCGCGGCTCCAGGCGCGGTGTTCCAAAAATGCGGTTACCTGGAAGCTGTTAAAATCAGCATTGAACCCTGCAAATTCCATGAAAGGCGCGTGTAATACCCCTAAAGATGGCGAGTTTCATCGACACAATCAGCGGAATTGCCGGTGAACCCATCCTCGTCGACCGCCGCCCAAAACTTAAAGACCGCTTACAGCACCAGATTTCAAGGAGTGACATGACGGAAATTGTTGCCATTCGTGCGCGGGAAATTCTCGACTCGCGCGGAAACCCGACCGTAGAAGCCGATGTTGTTCTTGAGGGCGGCGCTACGGGCCGAGCTGCCGTTCCCAGCGGCGCCTCCACCGGCGAGCATGAGGCCGTGGAGCTGCGTGACGGAGACAAGTCGCACTACTTGGGCAAGGGCGTATTACGCGCCGTGGAAAATGTAGAGAGCGTGATCGCTCCCGAGCTGACCGGCATGGATGCTTCGAATCAGCGCCTGCTGGACGCAACGATGGTTGCGCTGGACGGTACCGAGAACAAGGGCCGTCTGGGCGCAAACGCGATCCTGGCTGTATCCATGGCTGCTGCGCGCGCCTCTGCCAAATCGCTGGGTCTGCCGCTTTACCGCTATCTGGGCGGCGTGAATGCTTCCGTCCTGCCCACGCCGATGATGAACATCCTGAACGGGGGCGCGCATGCCGACAACAATGTGGACTTTCAGGAATTCATGGTGATGCCGGTCGGCGCCGAGCGCTTCTCTGACGCGCTGCGCTGGGGTGCGGAGGTATTCCACACACTGAAGGGCGTGCT
>JASHUR010000346.1 GCA_030039895.1 Acidobacteriaceae bacterium
GTCCTGCCCATCGATGCAGTGGAGAGCTTCTCCGCGCAAACGCAGTCCGCGCCTGAAACCGGACGCAACCCCGGCGGCACCATCAACCTCTCGCTGCGCTCCGGCGGCAACACCCTTCACGGCACCATGTACTACTTCAACCGCAATGAAGCACTCGGCGCCAAAAACCCCTTCACTGCCACCAAGCAGGAGGTCCGCAACCAGAACTGGGGATTCTCTGCCGGCGGCCCCTTCATCAAAAACAGATTTTTCTGGTTCACAACTTTTGAAAAGCAGAACTTCGTCATCGGCGTTCCCGCTTCAGCCACCGAGCCGTCCCACGCCTACCAGACGGAAGCCGAAGCTGTTCTCGCCAGCTACAACGTCCCCGTCAATCCCGTCTCGCTCGCGCTCATCAACGGCAATGGTTCCGCCAAGGGCCTTTGGCCGTCTTACGCGCTCAACGGGCCTGCGGAAACCGGCAATTACACCAGCGTCGATCCTGAGTACGGCTACAGCTACAACGGCCTCGCCAAGCTCGACTACACCATCAACGCCAACAACAGCATCACCGCCCACTGGTTCGTCGGTCAGGGCAACCAGGTCGCTCCTGTGGGCTCCGTGCTCAAGGCCTACTACGAAGTCGCGCCCATCCACGTGCAGAACTATGCCATCGTCTTCAACCACATCTTCTCGCCCAGCATGACCAACCAGGTCCTCGCCGGCGTCAATTACTTCAACCAGGTCTTCTCCGATTTTGAGACCGACTTTAACCCGGCCGCGCTCGGCCTCGTCACCAACTCTCCTTTCCCCGGTGCGCCGAACATAAATATCGGTGCGAACGGGCAGTTCGACCCGACTGGCGAAACTCCGCCGGAAGGCCGGAATGACATCACCGGGCACCTCACCGACGATTTCTCCTGGGTCCTCGGCAAGCACCAGATCAAGTTTGGTGGTGAGTATCGACAGGCGCAACTCGACGAGTTCTATCACCGCCATGCTCTCGGCTCTCTCACCTTCGATGGTCAGCAGGGCCCGTGGGCCAGCGACACCTCCATCACTGACACCAACCTGCTACCCCTTGCCGACTTCCTCGCTGGCTACATATCGCCCACCTCTTCCTCCATCGCCATCGGCGATCCTGCACGCCAGGTATTTGTGAACACTTGGGATCTCTTTGCCCAGGACTCCTGGCAGCTCACACCGAAACTCAACATCGACTACGGCCTCCGCTACGACTATGAGGGTCCTCTTCATAACGGGGCTCAGAATCTGTCGGTTTTCCGGCCTGATCTTGGCGGAATCGTCTTTCAGGGCGACCAGATCAGTTCCCTCTACGATCCCTACTATGGTGCTGTGAGCCCCCGTGTCGGCATCTCCTACCAGGCCACAACCACCACCGTCGTCCGCAGCGGATTCGGTGTCTTCTACGACACGCCTAATCTCAACCCCTTCCTCGACAACCGCCCCGGCAACGGCGCACCCAACGGTGTGGAAGGCAATCCCAGCGGACCCTCGCCCGTTCTCACCGTGCCACCCATCGCCACCGGCGCTGATCACCCCATTGTTAGTGGTCAGCCCGTGTTCCCGGCGAGCGGAACCGCAAGCTGCCCCTGCGCGCTCTATTCCATCCAGAAGAGCTTCCGCCCGTCCTACAACTACAACTTCAACTTGCAGATCGAGCACAGCTTTACGCCCTCGGTTGTCATGCAAATCGGCTATGTCGGCAGCGAGGCCCGTCATCTGCTCAGCCTGCTCGACATTAACCAGGCCTTCCCCAATGGCGTTACAGCAACGCCCGGCATCTACTCCACCTTCGAGCAGTCCAGCGTCTACGCCGGCGGCCCGCTCATCGGCACCAATCCCGTAAACCAGGTCCAGAGCATCGGCACCTCCAACTACAACTCGCTCCAGGCCACTCTTCGTACCCAAAGCTGGCACGGCCTCAGCTCGCAAATGGCCTACACCTGGGCCCACAGCCTTGACGAAGTCACTGCATATCGTGGAGCTCTCCCGCAGGACAGCCACAACTTCATGGGAGATTACGGCAACAGCGACTTCGACGCACGCAACACCTTCGTTGGCTTCCTGTCCTACAACATCCCCGGCTCACAGCATCTACGGCTGCTCACCAACGGATGGCAGACCAACACCCTGCTTTCCCTCCACGGCGGCCAGCCATTCAGCGTCTTCTCATCCAGTGACACAACCGGAACCAACGAGGGAGTACAGCGCGCCAACGTTATTGGAAACCCCTATCAGGGTGTGCATCACTCGTCCAGCATCTCGCAGATCTGGCTCAACCAAAGCGCGTTTGTAAACCCGGCGGCATATACCTTCGGTGATTCCCGCCGCAACCAGTACTACGGCCCCGGCTACGGATCGTGGGACCTCTCATTCTTCAAAAACACTCCCATCAGCGAGCGCATCAACACGCAATTCCGCGTCGAGATGTTCAACGTGACCAACAAAATCAACTTCGCTCCCCCGAGAAACACTGTAGGCAGCCAGCTCGGCACGCTGTATGACACCATCGGAGACTACAACGGCGCACCCGGCATCGGCGCTGGCGAGCCGTTCAATACCCAGTTGGCTCTGAAGATCATCTTCTAGCCCCAACCTGTCGCCCGCGGCACTTTTTTCTTGCCGCGGGCATCTCCTTTCATTTCACATACGGAGGACAAATAGAAGTGAGGTACAACGCGGAATGGGCCTGACTCGGCGCAACTTTCTCATGCGGATAGGACAGCTCGGCGGCTATAGTGCCGCATTCACCATGATGCAGTCCCTCGGACTGCTCCCTCTCCCCGAAATTGCTTCGGAGATGACCAAGCTCAACCTTGTTGAAGGCGCGGGTACCAGCGTCGTCATTCTCGGAGGCGGCATCGCCGGCCTCGTAACCGCATATGAACTCAGCCGGGCTGGCTATCGCTGCACCGTCCTCGAAGCCCGCGAACGCCCCGGCGGACGCAACTGGACCATCCGCGGCGGCACCAAAATCGAGTTCACCAACGGATTCACCCAGACCTGCGAATTCTCCGAAGGCATGTACTTTAACGCCGGCCCGGCGCGTCTGCCTTCCATCCACCGCACCATGCTCCACTACTGCAGCGAGCTCGACGTCCCGCTTGAAGTCGAGGTCAACTGCTCGCGCAGCGCTCTCATGCAGGCCGACAACCTCAACGGCGGCGTCGCCGTTCAGAATCGCCGCGTCGTCAACGACACCCGCGGACACGTCTCCGCGCTTCTCGCCAAGGCCGTCAATCAGGGTGCGCTCGATCAGGAAATCACCAAAGAAGACAAGGAGAAAATGCTTGCCTTCCTCATCGAATACGGCAATCTCACACCCGACTACATCTTCAAGGGCACCGAGCGCTCTGGATTCAAGATCTATCCCGGTGCCAACGCTCAACCTCCCGTTCCCAACGATCCACTCCCCATGCACGCTCTGCTCGACGCCGACCTCTGGCGCGACATGCTCGCCGAAGAAGTCTCCGACTGGCAGCCAACCATGTTCCAGCCCATTGGTGGCATGGACCGTATTCCCTACGCCTTCAAAACAAAACTTGGCAGTACCGTCCGCTACGGATGCGCCGTTCAGAGCATTCGCCAATCATCCACCGGCGTCACCGTTGCTTACACGAACAACGGCGCCAAGCACACCATCACCGCCGACTACTGCGTCTGCGCCATGCCTCTCTCGATTCTCAAAACGCTCGACACCGACTTCAGCCCAGCCGTCGAAGCCGTCATTCAAGGCTCTGGCTACGACTCGGCCTACAAAATCGCCTGGGAAGCACCGCGCTTCTGGGAGACCGAGTACGCCATTTACGGCGGCATCAGCTACCTCAGGCAGACCGTCGGCGTTATCTGGTATCCCAGTGCAAACCTCTTCTCGCCCAAAGGTGTCGTCGTTGCCGGATACGGCGTCGAAAACGGCTCTCCCTTCGGCAAGCTCCCCAACGTGCAGGCCAAGCTTGACGCTTCCCGTCACGCCATCGAGCTGCTTCATCCCGGTCACAGCAAAGACCTCACCAAACCCGTCTACATCAGTTGGGGACACATCCCCTACAACCTCGGCTCCTGGATCCATCGCTACGGCGACGGTTACGTCAAGGGTTACGACGCTCTCCTCGTCGCCGACCGCCGCGTCTACTTCGCTGGAGATCACACCAGTCACCTCGTCGGATGGCAGGAAGGCGCCGCGCTCTCTGCCTACCGCGTCATCAATCAACTCGGGGCCCGCATCCAGAACGGAGGCCAAAATGCGTAACACCCATTCCCGCCGTCCCTTCTGGTACGGCTTTGCCGCCGCCCTCATCCTGCTCGCTGCGCTCTCCGCGCGCGGGCAGGTGACGCGCATACCCATTCCCCACTCCAGCTTCCCCATCTCTGAAGGCGTCTGGTCCGGCAACACCCTCTACCTCAGCGGCATGCTCGATACCTCCGTCATGCACGGCACGCCCGGAGACACCGAGACCCAAACCGTTCACGCGCTCCAGGCCATCCAGAAAGCTCTCGAGTCCCAGCACCTCACCCTCGGCGATGTGGTCCTCATGCACGCTTACCTCGCAGGAGATCCCAAGCTCGGCGGCAAAATGGACTTCAGCGGCTTCATGGCCGGATATTCCCAGTTCTTCGGCACCAAAGACCAGCCGAACAAACCCGCGCGCAGCGCCATGCAGGTCGCTGCTCTCGCTGCGCCCGGCGCACTTATTGAAATCGAAGTTGTCGCCGTTAAACCCAAATAATTCGCACCTTCGGACGCATCACATACCCGCATTGACGTAGACGTATAGGAGGCAGGCATGGACACCGCATTCTCCCGTCGTTCGTTCTTCCGTTTGGCAGCCGCTGCATCCGCCGTGGCCGCTTTCCCCATCCTCTCTGAACCTGACTTCGCGCTGCATGCCGCGACCACCCGTGTCCGGTCTCCATGGGAGCTCCCTCCGCCGCCCGGAGCCGTCCGCATCAACGCCAACGAAAACCCTCTCGGCCCTTGCAAACACGCCTGCGCTGAAATCAACAGCCTCATCCCCGAGGGCGGCCGCTACGACTTCTATCGCACCATGGAGCTTGTCAACACCTTCAGTGCCATGGAAGACCTCAAGCCCGGCTACGTCCTTGCTTACGCCGGCTCCACTCCCGCGCTGCACTACTCCGTGCTCGCCTTCACTTCAAAGACCCGCAGCTATGTCACCGCCGACCCCGGCTATGAGGCCGGAATGCGTGCCGCTACTCTCAATGGCGCGCAAATCATCAAGGTGCCGCTCGCGCCCGACCACTCGCACGATGTCAAAGCGATGATCGCCTCCGATCCAAACGCCGGCGTCTTCTACATCTGCAACCCCAACAACCCCACCGGAACCATCACCAGCAAGGAGCAGATCGCCTGGGCGCTCGCCAACAAACCCAAAGGCTCCATCCTCCTCATCGACGAAGCCTATATCCACTTCTCTGAGGCCACGCCCTCCATCGACCTCGTCCGCGCCGACAACGACGTCATCATCCTCCGCACCTTCTCCAAAATCTACGGAATGGCCGGAATGCGCTGTGGCCTCGCCATCGGTCGGCCTGACCTTCTCGAAAAGCTTCAGTACTTCGGCATGAACTCAAACCCCATCATGGCCGTCTCCGCCGCCAACGTGAGCCTTAAGAACAAAGACCTCGTCCCCATGCGCAAAAAAATCAACACCGACATTCGCTCGGAGACCTTCGCATGGCTCGAAAAGAACAACTACAAGTTCATCGCCTCGCAAAGCAACTGCTTCATGCTCTATGCTGGCCGCCCCGGACACCAGATGATGGCCGCCATGGCCAAACGCAACGTCCTCATCGGACGCGTCTGGCCCATCATGCCCGACTGGGTCCGCATCACCGTCGGCACCCGCGAGGAAATGACCAAATTCCAGACCGCGTGGAAAGAGTCCTACAATTCACCCGTCACAGCCGATCTCGTCCTGCCCGAGCTGCCGCCCTCGCTCGCCCGCAATCCGTACACCCATCTCTCCTGACCTGGCTTTTCCTTCAAAACAAAAAGGGAGCGGCTCATCCGCTCCCTTTTCTTTTGCTCTTTGCCCGATTTCCTTTACCCCGCCGGCAGCAGTAGGTTCAACTTCTCCAGCTCCGCGCACAACGCTTTCAGGTCCGTTTCCAATTGTTCCGGTTCCACATCATACTCTGCTCGCAGCGCGGCCTCCGCCTGCTCCAGGTCCTTGCCTTCCTGAATCAGGCTCCAGAACCTTCCCGCAACTCCATTGAGCGAGTGGTAGGTCGACGTGTCCAGGTTCAGCAAAATCGTCTCCGTCCCCACCGTGCGTGACAGCACGGTCTTCGGAATCTCAAATTTTCCCGTCAATGGCATTCAGTGCAGCTTCCCTTTCTCGTGCTCGCGGCTGCTCGACCGCAGTGCATCGATCATAATTTTCTCGACCTCCGGGAGCCAGTCATACCTCCGCTCGTACCGCAGCGACCAGAACTTCACAGTGTCCGCCAGATTCGTGAGTATCTCAAACTCCCGCCGGTTAATCTCTTCGTCTTCCGCGTCCAGCCGGAAAACGGCAAGCATCAGCGCAACGAATATCTGGCCCACCGGAATCGGTTGTATCTCCGGCGGACCGCTATGCTCCGCCGCACCCTCGTCGCCCGCATCCAGCACAAAGCAGGCTCGCAGTGGAGCGCCTCCGGGCGCAAACCGGAAATTCGTTTCCTTCCCCGTTCTCTTCTTCGAAGAATAGTGCGCGAATTCGCGCAGGCTCGCCTCATCGATCCCCAGCGCATTCACGCTGTCCGGCCACAGCCGCACCGACTGGTAGCTCGGATATGCCAGCCATTGCTGCTTGCTCTCGTCCCGTCGCAGCAGCAGACAATCGTCCGTCAATATGCTGAAACCCCGCGACGCAAACCAGCCGGCCAATGTGGATTTTCCCTGGCCGCTGTGTCCCAGAATCGCCATCACCTCGCCATCCACCTGCACCGCGCTTGCATGCAGCACAATGTGGCCCGGCTTCATAGACAACAGCCGCGGAATTGCGTGGTCCAATATAAGGTGTACAACCGTAGGCGCGTTGACCTCCGGCTGTGGAGCACACTCAATCCTCATCTCGTCAGGTGAGATTCGAAAGCTGCACAATCCGGGAAATCGCGAAACAAAACAACCGCCGGCATTCCAGGACTCCTGCCAGATCGTTCCGTCCTCCAGGCAATACTCCAGAACGCGGCTTTCGGCCTTGGTCCAGTCCTGTTCCGCCGCCTGCGCCACGCGGATCGCCCCCGACGTGTTTGCAGACACGCTTACCGCGTCACGGAACAGCTCAACCTCGCCGAGGTCAAAATCGCTCAGGACCCGATTGCCCCACAAAAGGTATTCAAAGAGGGCCGCGGGCGGACTACCGCTCTGTGCTGTAGGTATTGACTGCATGGAATAAATGAGATGCGCATTTGTGGCGCAGAACTACACCTGTGCCCGTAATACGAACCTCGTTCCATGAAATTGTAAACGAGAGAGGCCGCAAGTGATGGCGCTCACCTGGTAGCGTACGCCAGGGGAGGCAAGTCTAAACCAGAGCAGAGATGGCAAGGCGGACTAGAGAATACCTTTAGCCCGCCACCCAACCTCTTCCTCAAATCCTTACGACCAGGACGATTGAGTCAAACACAAAACACTCGGAACACTCAGCCGACAAAGTGTGCCGGCCAATATTCATCCAAGCGCTTGGAATGCCTTATCCCTTCCGGTGAGTACCCTTACCGTCAGTTGTCGTCGCCCCGCCGGCCATCGTCAGCTTCGCTACAGTGCCAAATGTGATCACTTTCGGTGTCTCATATGTCGCCTTCGACTCCACGTGACCTTGGCTCACAACATTGTCCATTGCTGGGTTCTTCATCCTGCACTCCTGTAGTGGAATGTCTCGACCTTAGCCTGTTGAACATTAGAAGTCAAGAAAAAAAACAGCGTGGAAAATGTCCGATGATAGGACAGCAAACACCTCTCTATCGCTGTCACAATTCGTACCGCCAGCACCTCAAAAAATGCACTTTACTGTAACCGATTGCAGTATACGTTTGCTATCGATCAACTGTTTATATCTGTGGTGCCCCGGCCGATGACCGCAGGCCCTCAAGCCACAGATCGACTCCAATGACACCCCAGAGTCGAAATAAATCTGTTCCCGCTAAAGATCCCGGCCCCGATCTGTAAGACCGTGTCACTTGCTCGGCAAATCGGTGGTGGTCAAGCCAGTCTGTCTCCTTCAGAATCGTCATGTCCGCCAGCCGCGCCTTCGCCTCGGGAGTGAACAGTACTCTCTCGTACAACTCCGAGAACTCTGCTTTCGTCTGCCGCATGCGAACAATCTCGGGTAATAGCCCGCGCGTGGCGTTTCTCAGCATCCACTTCCACGTTGTTCCGCGCTGTCGCTGCTCTTCGGGGATGCGCACAAGATACTCCGTAAGCCTGCGATCGAAATAAGGAAACCGCGCCTCGATTCCTCTGGATGCCGCGTCCCCCTCATTCCACTCAAGGGCCCGCGCTTCAATCCCATTAAAGGCAATCCCGAAAACCTCTTCCTGCGCCAGATTGACAAATCGCCTCCGCGGTTCTTCGAGTGGTGCCATCAGACGGTCGGTCAGTTGTGTTCGCCGCAGAAACTCACGGGAGAAGATGCAGCTCCTCTGTATCTCGCGCTTTCTTCGCAGCGCCAGGATCCTTGCCGGAGTTAACATCACAACAATCTGCCGTGCCAGATAAATCGACCAATGCCTCTGCCTGGGGGAGCGAGCCCAGTCATTCCGCGCCCGCTCCAGCACGGGCCCAATGGCGCCCGCGCGAATAAGGTCCCGAAGATATAAGCTCGCTCCTTGTAGCCATTCGTCACCGCCAATGCCGCTCATCAGCACTCGCACGCCTCGCCGCGTCGCTGCCTCGTCGATCGGTATCGTCATGGGCTCGCCATTCGGTTCCCCGGGAACCTCACGTCGCGTCGCAGAGATATTGCGAAAAAATTCCAGATTCACGGTCAGCGGCTCAACGCACTCGTTCTCAAGGCCCGCATGCTCCACCACGGCGGTGATGTATTCGGCCTCGTCCCAGGGCTTGCCGGGACAACTGTGTGAAAGAGCCAGAACACGGTCATGCACGGCGCTCTGCCCCAAAGCGCCTCGCTTCAGAAGCGACTGCGCAACAACCGCGATCGTCGACGAATCCAGCCCCCCGCTCACTTCCACGGCAAAACCAGTGTTCGAACGCATCCGGCTGAGCACGCTCTGCTCCATCAAATACAGAAACTGCTCCGCATATTCTTCGTCCGTCCTGTACTGGAGCAAACTCAGCTCAGGATGCCACCACGTCGCAATTTGCAGCTTGGCGGAAGCATCAATCGTCAAAGCCGAGTTGGACGGCAGGCGTCGAATATCTGTGTAGATCGTCTCGTCGCGGCTTGCGACGTTGCCCCACATGTATTCGCCCACCATCCCCTCGTTAATCTTGAGCGAAACCAGTGGATGCGCAAGCAACGCGCGGACCTCAGGTCCAAACAAAAACGTCTTTCCATCCCAGAAGTAGTAAAACGACCGGATCCCGGCGAAGTCCCGGGCACACCACAGTCGACGTTCGCGCTCATCCCATATCACCAGCGCAAAGTCTCCCACCAGTCGCTGCACGCACTCCGTTCCCCATTCCAGATACGCCGCCAGAACCAGCCCGGGATCAGTACAATCTACCGGGCGCGCCGCGCGCGCCGACAACGCCTCCAGCAGCTCATCGCGATTGTCCAGTCGGCCGTCCCACACCAGGCATGCCTCGCCTCCCGGCGACCGCAGCGGTTGCTGCTCCTCCACCGACTCCGGGGTCGTGCAGAACTGCAGGTGCGCAAACGCCACCGGGCCGCTGTTCCAGTACCGGATGCCGTCCGTGCCCCGGTGTCCGATCGCCGCAGCCATCTTCTGCACTTCACTGAGCGCGGCAGGTCGTCCGTCGGCGCAGAACATCCCTGTAATTCCAGCCATTCCAAATTGCTCCTTATTCCGCGGGAAGGGTCCAGATCACATGGTACCCATCAAGTCCTAGTTCGCCTTCGTGATCGCCAAGGATCACTCTTCCGCCGCACTCAAGCCACGCGTGCGCCTTGAAGCCTTGCTGCTCGGGCGAAGTCACTCCAATTTTTACTCGGCTCTCTGTTCCGTGCCGCGTCAGCATGATCCAGCCCGCCAGCGCCTGCGTCAGGCAGCTCGCATGCCAGCTCATGCGCAGCGCCCGCGTTACACCCCGGACGGTTTCCTCCGGCGTCACCGGCCGTGAAGACCGTCCATGCGTCGCACAATACTGCACTCCTGCGAGTACGCGCGGAAACGGCGCGAACCACAGCCCAATCCGGCACCCCCACAGGAGCGCCCAGGCTTCCATCACATTGCTGATATCGAAAGATGAGGGCAAGCTGGCAAAATTATACAATCCGCGAATTTGCAATCCACGCATGTTCCCGGCCCGCTCCTGCGCGCGCAATCACTTATGCTGGTGGACCACGCTCAGCACTTTGTTATCCTACCGAACGGGCCATGCGAATTCCGCCAATCCAACCCGCGGCCGGCGAAGATCACGACTCAAAAATGGCCAATACACAAAATGCGGTCACAAAAAGCGCCACGAAGTATCCGCCCGAATTTGAATTGCTCCTCTGCTGTGCGCGCACAGCTCCGGATCTGCCGCGTATCACCGCGCTCGTGGACGCCGGTATAGACTGGCATCTCTTCTTCAGTCTCGTCTCCGCCCATGGCCTGCGCCCGCTCGTCTACAAGGCGCTCCGACCTCTCTGCTGGAACCTTCTGCCCTCGGACATCCAGTCCGAATGGCGCACCGTATGCGAATTCATCAGCGGCAGGGCCCTCTTCGCCACCGGCGAATTGCTCCGCATCGCCCAGGCCGCCAGCGCGGCGCAAATCCCCATCGCCGCACTAAAAGGCCTCGTCTTCGGGCAAATGCTTTACGGCGATGTCACGCTCCGCGAGTTCAGTGATCTCGATCTCCTGGTCCACGATGTCGACTTCTTCCGCGCCGTCGAATTCCTGGAACGCTTAGGCTATGATCTGTTCTGGAACCAGGGCAGCCGCCACGTGAAGCAGTTCCAGCGCTATGTCGGCGAGTGCAAGCTCAGGAACCGCGACCTCGAAACGGAGATCGACCTTCACTGGCGCGTCGCCACCAAAGCAACCGCCCTCGCGCCCGCGCTCAGCGACTTTCCCGCCGGATTCCAACCCGTCTCTATCGCCGGATCCACCGCCCTCAGCTTCGCGCCCGGCGATCTTCCTCTCTATCTCGCTGCACAGGGCGGATGGGACCAGTGGTGCGAGCTGCGCCGCATCTGCGACCTCTCTGAATTTCTTCGTCGCTATCCTCAGCTCGACTGGCAGCCGAGCCTCGCCGCCGCGCGCCGCCTCGGCGGCTTGCGCTCCATGTTTATCGGACTCGTCCTCGCCTCGCGCCTCTTCGACGCTCCGCTTCCCGAGCCCGCCCTGCCGCTCATTCAGCGCGACCCCGCCGTCGCCCGCCTGGCCGACGACGCCGTCCTCAAGCTGCTCCTCAACCACAACCCCAGCGACGCCATCAGCCGCTACCGCTTTCAACTCAAAGCCAAACAGGGCCTCGCCGGCAAGCTCTCTCTACTATGGAGCATCTTCGCGGAGCGCACCGCCGAAGACGCTGCCTGGCTCATGCTCCCCCGCCCGCTCTGGTGGCTCTATCCCATCCTCCGCCCGTTGCGTATCGCCAGCAAAATCTTCAACCGCGCATAGCAGCATTTAAGTGAATATCCGCGCGCGGCCAGCACCGCGACCAACGGGAGCGCCCACAAATGTCTGTCCCTCGAAGGCGCCGTAGCCGCGTATGCCGCACGGTCACCGCCCGTGCTCTTCTAAATACTTCTCCACTTCCAGGGCCGCCATGCAGCCCGTCCCAGCTGCCGTAACCGCCTGCCTGTATCGCCGGTCCTGCACATCCCCGCACGCATACACACCCGGAACCCGCGTAAAGACATAGTCCGTCGTCTTCACATATCCGTCCTCGTCCAGATCGATCTGCCCGGCAAACATCTTCGCGTTCGGCTCGTGCCCAATCCCCAGAAACAGCCCGCTCAGCGCCAGGACCTCTTCTTCGCCCGACACTGTATTCCGCAGCCGCACGCCGCTCACTTCCTTCTGCTCCACGCCCAGCACGTCTGTCACTACGGTATTCGTCCGGAACTGGATGTTCGGGTGCGCCATCGCGCGCTCCAGCATAACGTGCGACGCCCGGAAGCTCTCCCGCCGGTGCAGCAGCGTCACCTTGGTCGCAAACCGGGTCAAAAACAGCGCCTCTTCCATTGCCGTATCGCCACCGCCCACCACCGCAATCTCTTTGCCCGAAAAGAAAAACCCGTCGCATGTCGCGCACGAGCTCACCCCGTGACCAATCAGCGCCTTCTCTGACTCCAGCCCCAGCCACCGCGCCGACGCACCGCTCGCAATAATCAGCGTCCGCGTATGAATCGTCTCCGCACCCAGGTTCAGCGCAATCGGACGCTTGCTCAAATCCGCCGACACCAGATGCCCCATCCGGTACTCCGCCCCGAACCGCGCTGCCTGCTCCTTCATGTTCTCAATCAGTTGCGGCCCCTGAATCCCCTCCGGCCATCCCGGAAAGTTCTCCACCAGCGTCGTAATCGACAGCTGTCCTCCCGGCTCATGCCCCTCAATCACCAGCGGCTTCAGGTTGGCGCGCGCGGCATAAATCGCCGCAGTCAGCCCGGCGCAGCCGGACCCCAGAATAACGGTGTCGCGTATCGTATCTGTCATGTCGAATCGCTTTCGATTGTACCTGTTGATGCTCCACACCGCGCATTCGACTCAAACCCCGTCCCGCCACAAATGCGGGTGCCCCACATCTCGCAGAGATGTGGGAGGATGCGGTGTCCGCTGACTTGCTGCCTCGCTGATCCGCTGATCCTCCAACTCGCTGCCCGCTTACAATATCCACATGGCAAACCTCGCACTTGTCTACGGAATGCGCCTTCTCCCCGCCGACGAAGTCTCCGCAGTCGGCGAAGCCCCCATCGAACTCAAAAACGGACACACCGCCCGCGTCACCATGCACCTGCTCGAAGGCTCCCGCGAACAAATCGAAGCCCAGCTCCGCCAAAGCATCGACGCCTTCTTCGACTTCTTCCCCGAAATCTAGAAAGTTGGAGACGATTGCACTACCGTAACGATAAGTTCATGGCCGAACACTCATTGATATCCCCTGCCGATCGAAATGGAATTCCACAATGAATATTGGCTGGGTTGCGGCTATCCTTGTCAGCTTCGCTCTGATTCACCCCAACACGGGAAACAGGAATCACTCTGCATTGGGACCCTCCTGGCAGTTTGCTCTGAACAATCCAGACCTACGACAAGGGGTATTCTCTGGGACGCCGCAAACGAACCGATCCTGCGGTATAGCCAGATGGGACCAAACCCACGTACTGATCTATTTCATGGGTGCGATCAAGCATCTCGTAGCCCGTTCATCCGCCACTAGCTATGCTGGCGGATGGTCATTTACGGTTCTTATCGTCGATACGAATAGCGGTGCAGTTGAGCATTCTGTCGAACTCCCAGCAGACAGTTCACAGAGTGAGTTGGCGGTCGTGACTGGCGGAATTGTTGTCAGCGATCGCAATCATCTGGTGTTTTATTCGCGAACATTTACGCGCATCGATCCATCCTTCGCATATACTCCCCTGGATGCTCCATTGCTTCAGGGTACGCTTGGCGATCCGGAGTATTTGTATGCCACCGACAGCCTAAAGTACCTCGTATTTGTCGACAACGCTGGACCTAGATCTCACTTTTTTCTTTTCGACGGCCAGACATTCAAACTATTGCGGGATTGGATACTTTCTGGCGTTGATGTGGAATGCCTTAAGGTCGAAGCTGGAAAGATCATTTACGGGAGGTTGATATTCGGAGATCACGAAACGAACACATTTTGGTGGACCACCATTAATACTGACGGCGATTCGCCACAGGTGCTGTCCACTACTTCTGACGATTTGGTTTGTCGTTTTCCAATACCTGCCCATCCGGACACATTTCTGAACATCTGCGGCTCAATAAGAATTGTGAAGGGCAAGATCAGTACGACCATTTACGAACGTCATAAGAATGAAATCGTCGAAGATCGTGTGCGAATCTCACCCGATGGTCGTTTTGCGGCGATCCTAAGATACGGATACAAATATGGCGGCGTGCTTGATCTGAATGAACATTGGATTCAGCCTGGATTATTGATTGTTGACCTATCCGCACCCGTCCACGTGCAGGAGATACCATTGAACCCAATCCCTCGTTCGCAGCTTGCTTTTAATTTTGCCAACAATTCCACGCTGATCGTTTTGGACGATGGGAGGGTGAGCGCGTACCAGGCATTACGCTTTCAGTAAACGGATTTCCCCACTGCTCCAACCAAGACTGTGCCGCGCATGGATAGAATGCTCAAGATACTCAGCTTAATTGGTTAGCCATCCTCTTCGCCCATTCTGAAACTCCACCACCGCACCCTCCCATTCCCGAACACCACCCCAACTTCCCCTCTGATTTCCCCTCAATTCCACCCTCACGCGTGGCGCAATAGACGCAGGCTTCGCCGAACCAGCTCCATATGCGCTCCGGCAAGCCCCGGAGTCCCGTATGAAGCGCCTGCTCATCTCCCTCGCCCTCGTCGTCCTCGCCGCAGCCTCCGCCCATGCCGGAGGTCCCCGCTACGTCGCCGGAACCGCCTACTTCTCGCCCTCCATCACTG
>JASHUR010000347.1 GCA_030039895.1 Acidobacteriaceae bacterium
CATGCGCGCGGATTGCTGATCGCCACCATCAACGGCCGTAGCGTGCATGAGCATTGGCTGTCGAGCTATCTGCTCGATGCGGGGTTCTCCGCTGCGCCGATGGGCTATAACGTGCGCAGGGCCGCGCCATCCGCCATAGCGGGAGAGGATTTGCCGGGGCAACATTGATCTCGAATCTGTGCTACTGGTTTTGTGGGTCCTGCTGGTCGCTGTTGTCTTTGCTATGGTGGCCAAAGATACGGCCCCAGAAACCGTGTTTCTTCTTCGGCGGGGGCTGGACAGGGCTGGTCTGAGCCGGCGGCGGAGCAGCGCTCTTGTTTTGCTGTTGCGGAGACGGCGCGGCTGCCGGAGACGGCGTGGTCGATGGAGACGGAGTTGACGGCTTCTGTCCGATGCCGAAGAGCTTCTGGAACAGATTGCCCTGGTTCCCGTTGGAGTGGTCGCAGGTGTCAGTCGGCTGCGTGCCGTCGAGGAAGGCGGCGGTGTAGTCGTCCGGGCAGGCGGCGTCAGCCAGCAGATTCGTATTCTTGTCGAGCTGCACTTCAACTACGCCGGGAGGCGAGAGAAACGGCTTCGTATCTGAGTATTCCGGCAGGGAAACGGCCTTCTTCATGAAGTCAGCCCAGATCGGTCCAGCAGCGCGATCCCCTTCGGCATCCGCACCAAGAGACGTGCTCAACTGGCTGTAGTCATCATTCCCCACCCACACCACACACAGCAGGTTGCTGGTGAAGCCGGCAAACCATGCGTCGTGCGAGGTTCCAGTTTTGCCTGCGGCCGGAGCCGTAAAGCCCATCGCGCGTACTATTTCGCCAGTTCCGTGATCGATCACGTTTTCCATGAGCGCGGTGGTCAGGTAGGCCACACGCGGGTCCAGCACGGGTGTTGAGACCGGCGTGTACTCATCCATTACGTTGCCGTTGGCGCTGTGGATCGACGCCAGCAGCCAGGGGTTGATCTTGATGCCGTCGTTGGCAAAGACGGTGTAGGCCCCGGCCATTTCAAGCGGAGTCGCGCCGTATGCGCCGATGGCCATGGCCGGCGTGGGCTCGACAGAAGTAATCCCGGCCTCGCGGGCCAGCGCCGCCACGTTGTCATAGCCAACCATTTGCGCGAGTGAGATGGTGGCGTTGTTAAGCGAGTGTTGCAGCGCCGTGCGGGCCGTCACCTGGCCCATGAATATGTTGTCGAAGTTGCGCGGGGTGTACGTTTGTCCGCCATCAAAGGTGAAGGTCGTGGGCTCATCGTTGAGGATAGTGCTCTGGGTAAAGATTCCGCTCACACCATCGGAGTTGGTGAGCTGCACTCCTGCAAGGCTGGTATTGAAGGCCGCTGCATAGACGAACGGCTTGAAGATAGAGCCGGTGGGGCGGGTGCGCACTGCATGGTCAAGCTGGCTCTGTCCATAGTCGCGGCCGCCGACCAGCGCCAGCACTTGTCCGGTATGCGGGTTAAGCGCGACTAGCGCTACCTGCGGGTAGACAATGGGCGAGTTGTCTCCGTGGCGAACGCGCCAGGCATGCCGGCGCTCGACAATCTCGTCGACGCGCTTCATGCCTTCGGCCACAGCTTCCGTCGCAGCCTCCTCCAGTTGAGGGTCGAGCGAGGTATAGATGCGGAGGCCTTCGGAGTTGTAGTCGTTGTCGCCGAGACGGGCAGCGAGCTGATCGCGCACCAGATCCACGAAGTATGGGGCCTCGCCTGCGTCCACTGCGCCGGGAACCAGGTTGAGCGGCGCGGCCTTCGCCTGATCTGCCTGCTGTTTGGTAATGTCGCCAGTCTCAACCATTGCGTCGAGCACTACGTTGCGGCGCGCAATGGCTCGCTGCGGATGCCGGTAGGGATTGAGGCGGCTGGGGCTCTGAATGAGGCCGGCGAGCAGGGCGGCCTGCGGCAGGGTAAGCTGACTAACGTTCTCGCCGTAGTAGGCCTGCGCGGCTTCTCCGAATCCGTTGATCGAGAAGCTGCCGCGCTGGCCGAGCGGAATCTCATTGGCGTAAAGCTCAAAGATTTTCTGCTTGGAAAAGCGGTGCTCAAGCTGAAAGGTGATGACCACCTGAAGGAACTTGCGCTTGAACGTCCGGTCAGGAGTGAGGAAGAACTCCTTAGCGAGCTGCATGGTGAGCGTTGACGCGCCACCGATCATGTGGCGGTCTCCAATCATGTCATGCCATGCCCAGGCGACGATCGCGTAATAGTCAATGCCTCCGTGCTCAAAGTATCTGCGGTCTTCAATGGAGGTGACGGCCTGCACCACGACCTTGGGAATCTGGTTATAGGTCAGCAGGCGGCGCTTGGCGCGGTTTTTGTCAGAGAGATCGGTGATGAGCAGAGGCTCAAGCTGATAGGCCGCAAGCTGCTGGCCGTTGTCGCCGGTGATCTGGCCGATGACTCCCTTGTCGAATGTGACGGTGGCGCTGTCCGGCGCGTGGTAGGATTCCGGTCCGGGATGGATGGTGATGCTGTTCGACCCGAGCGAGTAAGTGCCCATGAGCGAGGTCTTGCCCTGGTCAACCACGGAGTAGCCGGCATCATTGAGTTCGCTTGCAATGGAGCTTTCTGTAAAGCTTTGTCCTGGTCGAAGCTCCTGCGGGGCGGCATAGATTTTTGCGGTGTTTTCAAAGAGAGGCTTTTCGAGCCGCTGATCGACTATGCGCTGATATTTGATGTAGTAGTAGCCGAAGACACAGGCAAACACCAGGCAACCGGCTGCAAAGACGCCCCCGGCGGCAAGCAGAAGCCGGTGCTTCAGGCTCAGACTGCTCAGCTTTTTAGGGGCAAATTTAACCTTTACGACCAAATGAAACCGTCTCCTCCTCAATCTTAGTCGGTTTAGGCAGAAAACGCCTTCACAAGGCCAGGTCCCACATTCTCTTGGACGGTTGGATGCAGGTTTCGTCCGTGGAACGCGGAGGATTACAGTTTAATTCGTTTTCTTTAGCACCGCGTCACGGTTTTCGTCGGTGTAGATTTTGCTTTCAAAATCGCGCAGCTGTCCGTAATCAGCGGCGCTTAGCTCGAGCTTCTTCACGGTGTACTCGCGTGAGTAGTGCAGGATGTCGCCGTCAGCCTTTACATCGCTGTGATAGCTGGCAAAGCTGGTGTCTATGTTCGTTGGGTCGGGCAGGTCCTCGACCGTGTAGCCGGGCGGGATTTTTATGCTGAAGCTGTCGCGCCAGTCGCCAGTGCCGTCGAACTCGACCGGATACTTGCGCCATGAGGACTGAAGCTCGTACGCATCAGACCCGACGACGCGGGGCCGGACCAGTTCGATGGGATTTCGAGTTCGTGAGTCAGGACTGGATACTGGCTTGCTGTGATAACTTTGAAGAAGTAAGAGCTCGTAGCTCAGGTGGTAGAGCAACGCCCTTTTAAGGCGTGGGTCCTGGGTTCGAATCCCAGCGAGCTCACCACTTCAGACCGCTCGGCGAGAT
>JASHUR010000036.1 GCA_030039895.1 Acidobacteriaceae bacterium
AAGGCGCTGCATGTGGAGATTGAGGCGAAGAAGCTGGCGTATGCGGACCTGGCGCGGTATGTGGGTGATCCGAGAGCGACGGATGTGCCGACCGAGGAGCTGATTTCGAAGGATCTGGCAGCGAAGCGCGCGGCGCTGATTGGGCCTCAGGCGGCGTGCCACGTGATGCCTTCGGACCTGAAGACGGAGCTGTCGCACCAAGCGAGCGACACGACGTATCTGGCGGTGGTGGACAAGGACGGGAACGAGGTGTCGCTGATCCAGAGCAACGCGGGCGCGTTCGGCGGCGGGCTGGTGGCTCCGGGAACGGGGTTTCCGCTGCAGAACCGCGGTGCAGGGTTCACGCTGCGTCCGGACCGGCCGAATACGCTACGGCCGAGGACAAGGCCGCTGCACACGATCATTCCGGCGTTCATGACGAACGGCACGCGGAAGATCGCGTTCGGGATCATGGGCGGGTTTAACCAGGCACAGGCGCACGCGCAATTCGTGTCGAACATTGTGGACTTCGGAATGAATATTCAGGCGGCGCTGGATGCGGCGCGGTTTACGAAGCGCGACTTTGGCGGATGCGACGTGGACATTGAGGACGGGGTTTCTCCGGCGGTGATTGCCGGGCTGTGGGAGGAGGGCGACATTGTTACTGTGCTGCCGCGCTATAGCCAGACGATGGGACGCGGGAATGCGGTTGAGGTGGACGTGGGGAATCCCGTGCACTTTGGCGCGACCGATCCAAGGGCGGATGGGCTGGCAGTGCCGGAGGCGGTGCCAGTGACGAAGTTTGTGCCGGCAGGGTAGTTGTGGCAACGATCGCGGATTCCCGACGCCCGGTGGCTTGTAACTGGAAAGAGATGCAGAATGCTCTGCTAAGTTAGAGCATCCTGCAATCATGGCTGGATGGCGGAAGACCGCTTCGCTGGTATTCCGCCACTTACACGCGACCGAGCTCGCGGTCGAGTTCGGCGATTCTGCGGTTGAGGCATCGCGCGGAACGGAGGTTCAGCCAGAGGACTCCGATGAAGGCAGCAGCCTCAAACAGGATGGCGCCCACCAGATGCCAGCGCGCCGACGGCTGGGTGTTGGCGATGAAATAAGCGTTGAGCAGCACCAGTCCGGGGACGAGCGGCAAGAGAGCCCACTTCCAGACGTTGCGCACCAGGTCGCGTTGGCGTTCGAGCTCGTGGCGATAGAAGCTGACGCAGGATGTGCTTCCCGCATCTGCGGGTAATGGCAGGGCAGAGCCCCAACGGTGCAGATGCCACATGTAATAGATGGATGCGGCGATAAGCATCAAGAAGGCGATGCGGGGCAGGAGTAGCGTCTCTTTCCAGCAGTTCCATCCAAAGAGTGCGATCACGATCAGGGCTGCGAGGTATTCCCGCAAGTTACGCCACGAGATGCGGCGTTGAAACTTAGCTGCTTTTGCGCGTAGCTCTTCCACTGAGAATTTCATTTCTTCCACCTCCTGGGTTTGCCAGAGATTTCTAGGGTCTTCCATTTCGGCCTCCCTGAAAATCGCGGGCGAGAATGCTTTTGATCCGGTGGACCTTGGTGGCGACGTTGCCGGACGAAAGTCCGGTGAGCTCGCCAATTTCGGCTGCATCCATGCCGTCGAGCCACGCCAGAATGACCTGGCGGTCAAGCGGCTTGAGGCGTTGGATGAGACCCGTTAATTGGTTGAGCGCCATTTTGCGGTCCGTTTCCGGTTCGATCGGCAAGGCGTCAATTTCGTCCAGGCCGATCATGGTTTGGGGTCGCGCGCGCCGCTGCCGGATGACATACGAATTCGCGGCATTATGCGCCACGCGATATACCCATGTGCGCAACGAGCAGGAACCGTTGAAGCCCTCCAAGCTGCGCCAGAGCGAGAGGTGGATTTCCTGGAGCAGGTCGCGGCGCTTGTCCGGATCAGCCTCATAGCCACGCGCGAGGCGGGCCAGCGCTGCACCGAACTCCGACGCGGCCTGCTCGTAAAGGTCGTCCTGTCCTCTCACATTGGAGGTAGTCACCACGGATGAGATTTTCTTACAGGGGAGATGGAGGAGAATAGGGGAAAAATGGGGGTTGGGGATGAGTTCAGGCGATCGCCCTAACCGATCGGAGCCGTTGTTTGCCGCAGAGTGTTGAGCAAGGTGCTCGCCTGACGGCGCGTTTTATCGCCGGGATAAAGATCGCCCCACGGGCGAAGACCTATTCCTCACCCCAGCAAGCAGAGACCACTTGCTTGGGGCTCCGAGTGTCCGTAGGGACCCCGATCGCCCGGCGCTTCTAACAAGCCTCGCTGGCGCGAGGCGCGAGGTTGAATCCCATGTCTCTGCGAGACATGGGGCACCCGGCGGTGCAAGCTATTCAGAGAGTGTCATGCTCTGCGATGGGGTGGGTGTGATCTCGATAGTTTGTTTGAGTTGGCCGCAGGCGGCGTAGATGTCGCGCCCGCGGGGGCGGCGGATGTAGGCGGGGATCTTGTTCTCAATGAGGTGTTGCCGGAAGGCGGCGACGTCGGCGTCGGACGGCATCGAGTAGGGAATACCGGGGCCGGGGTTCCAGACGATGAGATTGACTTTGAGGGGAAGGTTGGCGCGGCGGACGAGTCGCACGACTTCGCCGGCGTGGGTGAGCTGGTCGTTGACGCCGCCGAGCAGGACGTATTCGAAGGTCAGCTTTTCGCGGGGGCGGAGCGGGACCTGGCGGATGGCGTCGATGAGGTGGTCGATGTTCCACTTGCGGTTGATGGGCATGACCTGCTCGCGCACCTGATTGTTGGGCGCATTGAGGGAGATGGCGAGTTTGGGGCGGATGGGTTCGGCGGCGAAGCGCAGGATGCCGGGGACGATTCCGGAGGTGGAGACGGTCATGCGCGATGGGGCGATGCCGACCTCTTCGACGAGCAGGCGGACGGCGGCCATGAAGGAGTCGTAGTTCAAGAAGGGCTCGCCCATGCCCATGAAGACGAGGTTGATGCGGTCGCGTCCGATGCGGACGTTGTGGCGGCGGAGGACGGCGACGACCTGGCCGGCAATTTCGCCGGGGGTGAGGTCGCGGATGATTCCCAGGCGCGCGGTGAGGCAGAACCGGCAGTTGACGGCGCAGCCGATTTGCGAAGAGACGCAGATGGTGGCGTCGTGATGGCGGGCGGCGTCGCTGCCGTCGCCGGATTCGCCGGAGTCGCCTTCGGGCATCCAGACGGTTTCGGCTGTCTGGCCATCGGCCATAGATATTAGGTAGCGCTCGGTGCCGTCGGTGGAGCGGAAGGTCTGGGCGATGTGGGGCAGTCCG
>JASHUR010000348.1 GCA_030039895.1 Acidobacteriaceae bacterium
CTGGGTGCCGAGGTGATTGAGATTCCCGCAATTGAGATTGTGCCGCCGGAGTCATTTGAACGGTTGGATGCCGCCCTGAGACATCCGGACCTGCATGACTGGCTGATCGTGACGAGCGCTAATGCGGTGCGAGCAATAGGAGACCGTTGTGCGGCGTTGGGAATTGCTCATGAGTGTCTTTGCAAGTGGAACGTTGCCGCAGTTGGGGCAACGACGGTGAAAGCGCTCGAAGCGTTAGGTTTGCAACCCTCGGTGACTCCTAAGCAGTATGTGGCGGAGTCGCTGGTAGAAGCTCTGCGCGGCCAAGCGCGGGGCAAGCGCGTGCTGCTTGTGCGGGCGGCGGTGGCGCGGGATGTGATTCCTGATGCGCTGAAGCAGCAGGGCGCCGAGGTTGAGATTGCGGAAGCGTACCGGACGGTGATTCCGGAAAGCTCGGTTAAGAGAATCGCAGCACTGTTTACTGGCGAACCGCCGGATGCTGCTACTTTTACCAGTTCGAGCACGGTGACGAACTTCATTCAGCTTTTACATGCTGCTGGTTACGCACAGAGGCCGGAGGGAATGATGGCGCTTTCGATAGGGCCGATTACTAGCCAGACGCTTCGGGAATATGGATGGGAACCGACAGCGGAGGCTGATCCGCATGATGTGACCGGATTGGTGCGGGCGACGGTGCGGGCTCTGGCGGCTTCTTAACGCGGGCGGGTAGTAAAGCCGTGCTCCTTCCAGAGCTTGTCCCATTGCCAGATGCCAGCGGCGGTCTCGACGGGGACGCGATAGCCGAGTTTATGGGCAAGCATGAGAATCTGACCGCGATGATGGGCTTCGTGGGAAAACATGTATGCGAACATGGTTCCTCCGGCAGGCCATTGGCGCAGCCATCCTCGTGAGAATTTAGCGACTTTGCGGTCCGGCGCGGTCGATAAAGCATCAGTAAGCATGCTGAGACATAGCGCAGCGCTTTTTCTATGCGCAGCGGCGGCCTGTTTCATAGAACAGCGGTTCGGGTCGAGCGTTGCCGGGCATTTGAGATGTGGTGCACTATTTCTCAACCATACGAGCCTGCTGTTATGAAGATGCGCGAAGATGGCGGCAATGGTGCGGCCGGCGTCCCGCTTTGATCCAGGCAATTGAGCGCGCCAGGCCCTCGGATTGAGACGTGCGAGCAGGAGTTGGTTCATCGCATCGTTCACCGCATAGGTTTCCAACAGGACATCGCGCAACTGCACTAATGGATCGTCAGATTTCGAATTCATATGTTCAATGGCTGCTCCATGTCTTGTCAGGGGTGTTGCAGAGGGATTCGAGCGTGCAGTCGGCGCAGCGCGGCTTGCGGGCGATGCAGACCTGGCGTCCGTGGTGGATGAGCTCGTGCGAGAACTGAATCCAGTGGTCGCGGGGGATGATTTGCATCAGCTCCTGCTCGACCTTCTTTGGATCGTTGGATTGCGTGAGGCCGAGGCGATTGGAGAGGCGCAGAACGTGTGTGTCGACCACGATGCCCTCGGCGATTCCGTAGGCGGTGCCCAGCACGACATTGGCGGTTTTTCGGGCGGCTCCGGGAACAGTGAGGAGTTCGGCCATGGTGTTAGGCACCTTGCCGCCGAAGTCCGCGACGATGCGCTTTGCGGCACCCGAGATGGACTTGGCCTTGTTGTGGTAGAAGCCGGTAGATTTGATCTCCGTCTCAAGCGCGGGTAGCGAAGCCTGCGCCATAGCCTGAGGAGTAGGGAACTTGCGGAAGAGCTCGGGTGTCACCATGTTTACGCGGGCGTCGGTGCACTGGGCTGACAGAATGGTGGCAACAAGCAGCTCCCATGCGTTGCGATGATGCAGGGCGCATTCGGCATTAGGATAGGCAGCTTGGAGGCGGTCAAGGATTGCCCGGACGCGGGCAGGTGCGAGATTGCCGTTGCTGGAAGCAGGCTTTCTGGCCTCGGGCCTTTTCGCGGCAGACTTTTTCTTCGGGGCGGCGGTCTTCGCTTTCATGCAGCCATTTCACCACAACGGGAGCGACGGCGCGAAGGAGTTGCCCGGGCGACCGGCCCTCAGCCCAGCCGGTCGAGCATGTCCTCGGGGCTCATGCGGATGCATGTGAAGATGGGGGTGTCCTTGAGCGTGTACATGCTGATCTCCGTTTCGCGAAGCTGCTGGACCAGATCAAGGAAGTCCTCGGGGAAGTTGGTTTCAAAGGCGACGACGAATTCCTGATCGTCGATACCGAATGAGTAAGTGGTATTGAGCTTGACGCGCGGATAGAGATGGCCGATGCGGATGTGCTCGTTCATCAGGCGCTGACGCTCCTCCATAGGCAGGAGATACCAGGCGCGGGTCTTCCAGAAGGGGTAGATGAAGATGTACTTCTGCCCGCCCGGGCGGAGGGTTCCGCGCGAATCATGCTGACCCTCATGCTCGTGTCCGATGACGTATTGCGAGCGCTTGGTCATGGCGAGGAAGTTGTGCGGTGTTTCGAGGTAGCCTCCGAGTGGAGTGGCGAGCAGCTCGGCGGTCATCTGGTTGAGATCTTCGGGGGTGTAGCAGATGCGCCACAAGACCATATCGACGTCCCCGCGCGTGCCTACGGTGGAGTATGTGAGGCTGAGCAGGCGGCCGGGCTGGTTCCACTTGCGGATAACTTCGGCAAAAAGGCGCTTGTGCTCGGCGCGCTCGCCAATGGGCAGGCGGCGCCACTCGGGCATGACCTTGAAGAAGGTAAAGCAGATGGCTTGCCGCTGGACCTTCTTTTCCTCGTGCTTTGCCGGACTGCTGTCCGACTGGGTTGTTTCGCCTGCGTTGGCTACCGGGACGCTCAGTGTTTCAGCCATGGTTGTATGCTCCTGCTCTCTTAATCGTAGCAAAAGCAAAGGACGTGCCGGGGGTGGGGTTACAGGTATACTTGCGGTTGAATGAGCGAGAAAATTCTGGCCTTAATCGCCCACTTCATCATCAGTGTTATCTCAGCCTCTGGCTATGCAGGCGTTACGTTGCTGATGGCGATTGAGTCGGCGTGCATTCCACTGCCGTCAGAGATCATCATGCCGTTCTCCGGGTATCTGGCGCATACGGGGCGGTTATCGCTGATAGGAGTGTCGGTTGCAGGCGCGATCGGGTGCAACCTGGGGTCGGTAGTTGCGTATTGGATCGGAGCTGCCGGCGGGCGGCCGTTTATCACACGCTACGGACGATTCGTACTGCTGGATCATCACGATCTTGACCGGGCGGAGAGGTTTTTTGCGCGCTATGGCGGAATTGCGGTGTTTCTGGGGCGACTGCTGCCGATTGTGCGGACGTTCATTGCACTGCCGGCCGGGATTGCCCGGATGTCGCAGGTCCGGTTCCACATGTACACGTTTCTAGGGTCGCTGCCGTGGTGCTTTGCTCTGGCCTACGTGGGCATGAAGCTGGGGCAGGCATGGGACACTGATCCGCGTTTCCAAGCCACGTTCCATCACTATCACCTAGTGGTAGAGGCGCTGATTCTTGCCGGTGCGATCTGGTTTGTGTGGACGCATTGGAAGGACCGCGTGCGCTCTGACAGAGCGTGATTGCCGTTAGACTGGAGAAATCCGCTCTTCAGCCAGTCAGGTTTGCCAAAGTCGCTGCCCGCGGGCGACACTAATTGTTTGGACTTAGCTATTTTTTGATGGAGAGGAAGACCAGGAACGGGATGTCAACTTCGGGAAATGCGAAAACGCAGCCAGCACAAGGAAAACTAGGGGTAATGGTGGTCGGCATGGGGGC
>JASHUR010000349.1 GCA_030039895.1 Acidobacteriaceae bacterium
GCCATTGTGCTCGAAGGCATGCCGCGCGAAGTTGCCGCCGACATCACGGCTCAGTTGCACGTTCCCACCATCGGCATCGGCGCCGGGCCCGACTGCGACGGGCAGATCCTCGTCTTCCACGATCTTGTCAACCTTACGTTCACGCCTCCGGCGAAGTTTGTGCGCCGGTACGGCGATGCGGCGGCGCTGTTCCGCGCGGCGATTGCGGGCTACAAGCGGGACGTGGAACAGCGCGCATTTCCTACCGAAGCGGAGAGCTATCACCTGTCCGCAAAGCCTGTCTCCGCGATAGCGGCAGCGGGCTCGCGGAAGGCTTGAATCATGCAGCAGACAACGACACTTCAAATTGCGCATACGGTGTCCGAAACGCGCGCGGCGTTGCGTGAGATGCGGCGGCGCGGGCTTACCATCGCACTGGTTCCAACCATGGGCGCGTTGCACGAGGGACATCTGTCTCTGGTGCGAGCGGCGCGGACCGCCAGTGATGCCGTGGTGGTTTCGATCTTTGTGAACCCGACCCAATTTGGCCCGGATGAAGACTTCGCGAAGTATCCCCGCACGTTTGAGGCGGACTGCGCAGCGCTCGAGCGCGAAGGCGTAGATCTGGTGTTCGCGCCGGCAGCCGAAGAAATGTATCCGCCGGGAGCAAGCACGTTTGTGGATGTCGATGGAGTAAGCGAGCGTCTGGACGGAGCATCCCGGCCCGGGCATTTTCGCGGCGTGGCGACCGTTGTGGCCAAGCTGTTCCATATCGTGCAGCCGGACAAAGCGTTCTTTGGCCAGAAAGACGCGGCGCAGGTGGCAGTGCTCCGGAAGATGGTGCGCGACCTGAACTTTGGACTGGAGCTGGTGGTGTGTCCAATTGTGCGCGAGCCGGATGGGCTCGCGATGAGCTCGCGCAACCGCTATTTATCTTTAGAGGAGCGCAGACAGGCGCTCGCCCTCAACCGCGCGCTGCGCGAAGTGGAGCGGCTGGCAGCCGAAGGCGTGACGCCAGCCCAGAAGTTAATTGCGACAGCCGAAGCCGTCCTGGCCGGAGAGCCTGCCGTTCGTGTGGACTACCTCCACGCGGTCAACCCCGACACACTTGAGGATGTTGCCGACACACGCAACGGAGCGCTGATCGCTGTCGCAGCCTTTGTGGGAGCAACCCGCTTGATCGATAATCTGCTGTTGCCTGGGAAACCGAGATAGAAATTGCTGCAAACCCACGCTCAGCTCAATCCTCGAGACCAGTTACTCTGAACTTGCCTCTTCCGCGACCAGCGGGAGCGGTTAGCAAATGCTTGAACAGCGAAGGCGGCGAAGCCGCGTATCGCCGGACGCGGAGTCCCATGCCTGAATTGCCTGAAGTCGAAACCGTTGCCAATAGCGTGAATGCGCATGTGCGCGGGCAGCAGATCGTGTCCGTATGGCTGAGCCGGTACAAGGAGCCCTTCAAGACGTCGCGAACAGAAATGACCGAGGCGCTCACTGCTACGCGGATCGAAAAGGTCTACCGTGAGGGAAAGCACATTGTGTTCGATTTGCACGGACCGGGCGGCGCGGCCAGGAAATCTGCGCAGTGGATCGTGCACCTCGGCATGACAGGACGGCTGCTGGTCTCCGCGCCGGAGGTTCCGGTGCCGAAGCATACGCATGCTGTGCTGGCGCTGAGCGGAGGACGTGAATTGCGCTTTGTCGACGCCCGGCGGTTCGGGAGGCTGGCGCTGCATCGCTCGGAGGGTGGCGCAGGCTTTCGCGGGCCCGGGCGCGAACCGCTGACGATCTCACCGGAAGATTTTGTGGCCCTCTTCCGGGGCCGCAAGCTGTCCATCAAAGCGGCGTTGCTAAATCAGACCCTGCTGCACGGGGTGGGCAATATCTATGCCGACGAGAGCCTGTTTCGAGCGGGGATTCGCCCGACACGTGCGGCGGGGAAGCTGAGCCGGGAGCGGCTACTGCGCCTGCATGCGGCGCTTAAGGAGATTCTGCAAAAAGCAATTAAGCTGGGCGGATCGTCGGTCTCTGACTATGTTGACGCGGACGGGGTAGCCGGGTTCTTTCAGCTGGAACACAACGTGTATCTGCGCACAGGTGAGCCGTGCCGGGTATGCGGCCGACCGATTCGCCGATTGGTGCTGGCGGGACGGGGAACGCATTATTGCGCCCACTGCCAGAAATAGTGTTGAAACGAGAGTGGGCTCACGCCTGTTTATGGTTTTACGAATGCCGACTTTGTAACGATTCCAGAAATCAGTATTTCATCGTCCCGATTCCGCCCTAAGTCATTGATTTTGCTATATAGTCCAAACGGCATAAAGATTGCTTATAGTTAGGCAGCCAGCGACGCACAGGCTCTCCAGGCAAGAGAAGAGCCATGCGAAACGAGTTCCGGCTGCCGAGAGCGTTAGATCCCACGAGATTTGCCCGGGCCGGAACAAGCAGAAGTCCTAAGGCGGTAAGCCAAGGGCATTTTTCAGGGAGGCCAGTGACTGGCCATTAAGAAACAAAGAACCACCGCAGCGTATCGCGCGGTGGTTTTTTGCTGATCGGTAGAGACTCATTGCAGGCGTTGCCGGGAGAGATCACGGCTGGGGATGAAGCCACTTGCTATGTATCCTCTTGGGGAGTAGTATGTTTTTAGCCTATCGAACGGCTGAAGCCAGCTTTTTAGGGAAAGCGGCTCGCCGTGATTCTCGACAGTGACAATAGGTTGAATTAACGGGCCTTAGCCCGGTTGATGCCGGTGAAGGCAGGATAACAGCTGAACCCGTAGTGACTCGAAGACGTACTTAGCAGGGTCTCGACCCACTTGTTTCCGTTAGGATTTGTGAATTCGCCTTGCCAGTTCTCCATGTTCCGCATGGTCGAGTGCTGGTGTTTGCGGTGAGAGGGCGTATCGGCCTATCTATGAAGCCTTAAGTTGAATGGATTCTCCGGCGTGTTGAGTGGGAAGGCGGGCAGCCCCAGCCGGAAACACAGGTCCCGCGATGCAATACAACGAAGTACGCAGCAAGATTTACGCACCAGGAAGTGCAGGCATGACAACAGAGCAGAACCAGCCCTCGGCCGCCGCGGCTGAAGGGCAAGCGCCGCAGCAGGGCCAATCCCCTTCTCACCAAAATGGCGGACAAGGCCGCCGGCGCCGCCGCCGCCGCAAGAACAAGGGCGGATCGCAAGCCAACGGACAGGGTGCCCAGCCCGGTCAGCAGGCGCAGCAGAACGTCGGTAACCAGAAGCCGAAAGCAGGTGGCCAGCACCGCTTCTACCAGAAGAATGGGAACGGGCAGTCACAGGGCAACGGCGGAGGCGGCGGACGTCGCAAGAACAAGCAGCGCCGCCAGCAGGTATTTGTAGGACCGATGGATCACAGCTACCGCGCTGTGAACGGCAACGTTGCCGACGCTCCGCCCTCGACCATTGAAGTGGTGAACGGCAACGTACACGGCACCGGATACTCCGGCGAGCCGCTGGCCACATGGGAGCCGCCGCCACCGCCAATCCGTGAGGACGCCCCAACCCACATCTACTTCTTCATCGAGGACCTGTTCTTCCTGGCGAAGATTCAGGAGACGGCCAAGAAGCTGGGCATCAAAGTCGGCTTTTTGAAGAATGAGAAGGACACAGTCACTAAGATTGTCGAAGCGCCGGAGGATGAGCGCCCCTCGCTGATCGTTTTTGACCTGAACAACGCCAACGCCAAGCCGCTTACGCTGATTCCCAAGCTGAAGGCAAAGCTCAAAAAGAGCACATCGATCATTGGCTTCCTCTCGCATCTGCAGGGCGACCTGAAGGTGAAGGCAGTGGAGGCGGGATGCGATATGGTAATGCCGCGCTCGGCCTTCTCGCAGAACCTGCCCAACCTGATGCGGCGCCACGGAATGGCGGAGGAGGACGAGGACTTCAACGCAACTCCGGCTTACTCCTGAGGACCTCACCGTGACCGAGGCCCGCCGATGACGGCGGGCCTTTTATTTTTGATACCGGCGGAACTTGAGCTATGTAACAATGGCCTGCAAAGCCGTCCCGGTTCAGCCGTTCCAGCTCAAATTTTCCGAGGATAAAACTGATGCGCTGTTCATCCGTTCTTCTTAGCATCGCACTGATCGCAGGACTCCCACTGGCTGCGCAAACCGCCACTCCTCCACCGAGGCCGGCGCATAGGCCGATGCATCCCAAGTTCCCGCGGCCAACCAATCTGCAGGTGCTGCCGAAGAACATCTCGGACAAGCAGCTCATTGCGACCATGGATGCATTCAGACACGCATTGGGAGTGGAGTGTTCGTTCTGTCACGCGGAAAACCTGAAGACGCATCAGCTGGACTTTGCTTCGGACACGAAGCCGGACAAGACGATTGCGCGTACCATGATCCGGATGACGGAGACAATCAACACGCAGTATCTTTCGACGATCCACGACCCGGACGCGACCCCCGCAGAGAAGACGGTAACGTGCGGGACCTGCCATCGAGGGCATACCATGCCGGTGCCGTTCGTAGCGCCAAAGACCGGCGCGAAACACCCGCCGATGCCGGCCAAAATGGAGTAAGAACAGCTGCATCTTTGTTTGGAAGCGGCCTCGAC
>JASHUR010000350.1 GCA_030039895.1 Acidobacteriaceae bacterium
AAAAAACCGTTTGAATTTGCCACGGAGGCGCTTTCGCTGAGCGAGATCGATACCGCGTGGGACCTGAAGGAAGTCGGCACGCGTCTGGTGTTTGTGCTCTAAGGAGGACGGCCGTGAAAGCTGCAGACTTCAGAAGGATTGCATTGAGCATGCAGGGCGCGGAGGAAGGCTCGCACATGGGCGCGGCGGACTTCCGCGTAGGTGGACATATCTTTGCGACACTCGCGGCAGAGAACCAGGGCTTCGGAAACCTGATGCTTGATCCGGAGCAGCAGGCGGCGTTTGTCGAAGAGGAGCCGGACGTGTTTCTGCCTGTCCCAGGTGGTTGGGGCCGGATGGGCGCGACTCATGTGCGGCTGGCGAAGGCAAAGGAAGAGCTGCTGCGAGGCGCTTTGCATACGGCGTGGAAGCTGCGCGTAGAGAAAAACTCAAAGACGGGCACGAAAAAGCAGAAAGCCCACAAATAATATTTCAGTGCTGCTGGGCGCGCTTCTTCTGCTTCTTGTACGCGCGATAAAAGGAACTGACAGAAAAATAAAGGAATACAGCGGCGACAGCGGCGTACATCAGTAATTTTCCATGCTGCGGGCCGCTTTGCCATGCGTCACGCAGGTGCCAGGCGTTTTGTACAAAGAAGAGGCTGAAAATTGCGAAGAATACGCCGGTAATTTCAAGCCACAGGACGCCGCCGGCGTGGACGAACGGACCCCAGAGAGATTCGCCGAAGCGCTTCGCACCGCGCTTTGCGCCTGAAGCCGCCTTGATACCCCGCGCAACGTGGGTGGGCGCCTCCTGGCGAACGGTCTGCGCAGTTTGCGCAGCGCGGTCACGCAACATTCCTGACGCGACGCGCACGCCTACGCCGATCTTGCGGCCTACGCGGTCCGGTTCCATACGATGAGTTTAACAGCGATGCGATTTCAATTCTGATTGCAGGTATTGAATATCGGAAGTAAGGTTAATGGAGTATCGGAGAGCGCGGCGGCGTGCTGCGATGCGGAAACGGAGTGAAACCCCCTTGAACCAAAAGATGCGCAAGCTCGTCCAGAAACTGGGAGAGGCGATTCATGAAAGCGTCTCCGAATCGGAGCAGATAGCCGGCGTGGTGCAGGACATCCGGAAGCAAGGGTTCGATGTGCTGCTGATGCTGGAAGCGACGATTGGCTTGAACGAGCTTGCCGAGAAGCAACCGCAGGCCACGCAGGAGTCAGCTGGCGCGGTGGACGGCGAAGAGCAGCGCGGAGAAGGCACGTTCACGGCGCAGGACCTGCACTTTTTGAGGTCGCTGCGGATTGCGGTTGAAGGAGATGAGGACGCCTCGTTGGAAGAGTAGACCTGGATTGTGTGACGCTCGGTGTTGTACTATCCTCCGTTCGGACGCAGCATGGATTTGACATAAAACTGTAGACGAGAGGATACCGACCATGCCGATGAGAGACACCCTGGGCGTTCTGCTGGCAGGTGGCGCAGGCGAAAGACTCTTTCCTCTTACCCGAGACCGGGCGAAACCGGCGGTGCCCTTCGGCGGCAACTACCGCATTATTGACA
Organism: Acidobacteriaceae bacterium; assembly: GCA_030039895.1. GTDB lineage: Bacteria > Acidobacteriota > Terriglobia > Terriglobales > Acidobacteriaceae > Silvibacterium. The sequence continues at coordinate 1,549 of JASHUR010000350.1, forward strand.
TTACCCTTTCAAACTGCATAAATTCCGACCTGCGCCACGTGTACATCATGACGCAGTACAAGGCCCTGTCTCTGAACCGGCATATACGCGAGGGTTGGACGAGCGCAGTAGCCCAGGAACTGGGCGAATTTATTGAGATTCTGCCGCCGATGCAGCGGGTGAGTGCGAACTGGTACATGGGCACGGCAGATGCGGTGTACCAGAACATTTATTCCATCGGCGCCGAGCAGCCGAAGCATGTGCTGATCCTTTCCGGCGACCACATCTACAAAATGCACTACGGCAAGATGCTGGAGCATCACGAGCAGTCAGGCGCGGATGTGACGCTGGCCACGCTGCCGATTGATCCCTCAGAGGTTTATCGCTTTGGGGTGGTCGAAGTGAATAAGAACGGCGAAGTGGTGGGCTTTGACGAGAAGCCGAAAACCACGGAGTTGCGGTCGCCATTTAATACAAACATGGTGGACGCCTCGATGGGCATTTACCTGTTCAATACTGACGTGCTGCTGCCGGCGCTACTGCAGGATGCGGAAGACCCGACATCGAAACACGACTTTGGACACAATATTCTGCCGGGCATCCTGGGCAAGTACAAGATGTGCGCCTACAACTTTGTGGATGAGAACCAACAGCAGGCCCTTTACTGGCGCGATGTCGGGACGCTGGAGGCATATTATGACGCGAACATGGATGTTGCGTCGGTTTCGCCGGTATTTAACCTGTATGACCGGAACTGGCCGATCCGGACGCGCGTGCGGCAGTATCCGCCGGCGAAGTTCGTGTTTGGAGAGCCGGGGCGTACGGGCATGGCTGTGAATTCAATTGTCTCGGCCGGATGCATTGTTTCCGGCGCTACGGTGCGCAACAGTCTGCTGTCTCAGGATGTGCGCGTGAACTCATACTCCGAACTGGATTCGAGCATTGTGTTCTCGCACGTGAACATCGGGCGGCACTGCCGGATAAGGCGGGCGATTATCGACCGCGACGTGCAGCTGCCTGAAGGCACGGTAATTGGCTACGACCAGAACGAGGACAAGAAGAACTACTTTGTGACTCCCTCAGGGCTGACGGTGGTGACACGCGACTACTCGCTGTATGAAAACCCGGTGTCTCCGGATTTTCTGCTGGAGAGTTAGGGCGCAGCGCGATCAATATCCGATGTGGTGAAGGTAGAAGACCACGCCGGACGCGACGATACAGTAGATTCCGAAGAAGTACCAGCGTCCGCCCTCCAGCCAGCGGCTCAACCACTTGAGGGCGACCAGTCCCGCGAGAAATGCGAAGAACATTCCGGTAAGTCCGGGCACCATGGCGGAAGCCAGGCTGAAGCCGGTAGTGATGTGCTTTGCATGGACGAGACGCAGGACTTCTTTTCCGACGGCAAGCGGGGTAAGCAGGATGACCAGCGCAAAGCTGAAGGTCTCGGAACGCTCGCGGGTGACTCCGGTGAGCATGCCTGTGGAGATGGTGGCTCCGGACCGGGAAAATCCGCGGAATGGAATGCAGAGCCCCTGCACAATCCCGATCCATGCGGACTGAGCCATCGAGGGCTCGCGGTCGTCGCTTTCCCTGCTGGGCAGCAGGCCGGCGACGAGGATGAGAATGCCCACGGCGAGCAGAGCAGGGGCGATCAAACCCAGGTGGTTGAAGAGGTCTTCAATCTGCGCGTGTGGGACGCCCTTCAGAAGGGTCTTCTCGGCGATCTTCATCGCGGCGAGGCCGACTATTCCGGTAAGAAATGTGGCCCAGATGAGGCGAATGGCGATGAGATTGAAGGCTCCCTGACTGCGGAAGTAGGTCCTGCGCCACTGATTCCAGAAGTAAACGATGACGGCGAACATGGTGCCGGTGTGCAGCATGACGAGCATGAGCGTCATTTGCGGGGACGATGCATTGAGGCCCATGATGCGCTCTGCGACGACGACGTGCGCGGAGCTGGAGACAGGGAGCAGCTCAGCCAACCCCTGAATGATGGCGAGGATGATGATCTTGAACAGCGGCATTTACCTATCTTAAACAGGGGCGTGGCTATGGCTGGCGAGATGTTTTTACGGGCCGCATGGCAACAAGCCGTCTCCGGCTTTTCTACGTTCTGTTTCAGGCAGATTGACAAAGAGCCCCAATCCTGTTTGTATGGGTGCGACCCGTGAAGTGGCTCGCTTCACGTATTGAACACAATCGATTGTCTAAATGGCTCTGCGCCGCGCCCACCCGAGGTCCGGACCCATTGATTCGAGGAGAACTGCTGTGAATCGTCGACTGGTTTTGCTTCTGCTGTGCGCCATCATGGCGCTTGTGCCGGTATCCCTGGTGGCCCAGGAGTCACAGGATGGAGCGGCGCCGCTGCCGGGCGCCCATGAGTGGCTGACGACGCCGAACCGGTCCGATCTGTTGACGCTCCAGCCTCAGGCGCTGCAGTTCTCATCCTCGACCGGTTCCCTGCCGGCGATTGATGTGAACGATATGGCACGGTTCCAGCCGATCGACGGGTTTGGAGTTGCGCTGACGGGCGGGAGCGCAGAGCTGTTGATGAAGATGGACCCAGCGCAACGCGAGCAGTTGCTGAAGGAGCTGTTTACCAGAACGGGCGACGGGATCGGCATCAGCTATCTGCGGGTGAGCATCGGGTCGTCTGATATGAACGACCACGCTTTCACTTACGACGACATGCCCGCCGGGGAGACGGACGTGGACCTGAAGCACTTCAGCCTGGGGCCCGACCTTACGACCGTGATTCCGGCGCTCAAGGAGATTCTGGCGATTGATCCGGGGATCAAGATCTTCGGTTCGCCGTGGTCTGCACCGGCGTGGATGAAGACCAATGACAGCCTGAAGGGCGGGCATTTAAAGCCGGAATATTACGGCGTGTACGCGAAGTACTTTGTGAAGTACATCGAGACAATGAAGAAGCATGGCATCACGCTGCATGCAGTGACCGTGCAGAACGAGCCGTTGAATCCGAAAAATACACCGAGTATGGTCGTGTTTGCTCCGGAGGAGGCCGCGTTCATTGCAAAGGACCTGGGACCGGCGTTTGCGCAGGCTGGGCTGGATACAAAGATCTGGCTTTACGACCACAACCCGGATGTGCCTTCGTATCCGTTGTCGATTCTGGCGGATCCGGCTGCGAGCAAGTATGCCGATGGAACCGCGTTCCATCTTTATGGTGGCACGGCCGCGGCCTTCACCAAGGTGCATGAAGACTATCCGAACAAGAAGCTCTTCATGACGGAGCAGTCAGTAACGCAGCGGCCGGGCAGCGGACCGTTGTATGTGGATGAACCGGTGCAGGAGGTGCTGATTGGCAGCACACGCAACTGGAGCCGTAACGTCCTGCTGTGGAACCTGGCCGCTGATCCGCAGGCCGGACCGCATACCAACAATGGTGGATGCACGGGCTGCTACGGCGCAATCACGCTCGACGGCAACAATGTAACGCGCAACGTGGCCTATTATGCGCTGGCCCATTTCTCAAAGTTTGTTCCACCGGGCTCCGTGCGTATTGCCTCAAGCGAGCTGGAACAACTGGCAACGGTGGCGTTTTCGACTCCGGACGGGAAGACCGTGCTGGTTGTGTCGAACACCGGGAACTTTGCGAAGACGTTCGATGTGAAGTATCACGGAGAGTCGTTCACCACAACGGTTCCTGAAGAGTCTGTTGCGACGTATGTGTGGTGAAGGCTAAGGCGACAGAGGCGGACTGGGCAGGCAATGCTCAGCCGCCAAGAACCTTTGCCGCATCTTTGGCGAAATAGGTCACGATGAAGCCGGCTCCGGCGCGGCGGATCGAGAGCAGCGACTCCATCATGGCGCGCTGAGGCTCAAGCCAGCCTTTGGCGAAGGCTGCCTGGAGCATGGAGTACTCGCCGGAGACCTGATACGCGCCGATGGGGACTTCAAAGCGCTCACGGGCGGCGCGGATGACGTCGAGGTACGGCATGGCCGGCTTCATAAGGACCATGTCCGCGCCCTCGCCGAGGTCGAGGTCGATTTCTCGCATGGCCTCGCGGACATTAGCAGGGTCCATCTGATAGCTGCGGCGGTCCCCGAACTGGGGTGCGGAGTCCGCGGCCTCGCGAAAGGGGCCGTAGAAGGCCGAAGCGAACTTGGAGGCGTAGGACAGGATGGGCGTTTGCTCCAAACCTTCGTCGTCAAGGTGGTCGCGGATCGCGGCAACGCGGCCGTCCATCATGTCGCTGGGCGCAACGATGTCGGCTCCGGCGGAGGCGAGCGAGACGGCGGTTTTGGAGAGCAGGGCGAGACTGGAGTCGTTCTCGATCTCGTAGTCATCGCCCTGTTTCTTCACGATGCCGCAGTGGCCGTGCGACGTGTACTCGCAGAGGCAGACGTCGGCGATGAGAAGGAGCTCTTTGGGCACGCTTGAGGCTTTAAGGGCGCGGAGGCCGCGCTGGACAATGCCGTCCTCGGCCCAGGCACCGGTGGCCTGCTCGTCCTTGCTCGCGGGAAGGCCAAAGAGCAGCAGGCCGCCAATGCCGAGGGCGGCTGCGGACTCGGCTTCCTTGACGGCCTCGTCGACGGAGAGATTGAAGACGCCGGGCATGGATGGGATTTCG
>JASHUR010000351.1 GCA_030039895.1 Acidobacteriaceae bacterium
GTTTGGAATCCCCGTTGGTCCAGTCGCCTCTGGGGCCCTAATGACGGCCAGAGACATGGTTGAGGCCCATTATTACTTTGGCTTCGGTTATGCCCGCATACATGGCGGAACGTCGGTTTTCAGGCCCGCTCAATCGTCAGAGACTCGATGATGACTTGTTTGTTTGGCTTATCCTGCCCGTTCCGAGGCACAAGCGAGATCTTTTTCACGACATCCTGTCCTTCGATCACTTCACCAAAAATGGTGTGGCGGCCGGTCAGCCAATCTGTAGGCGCAACCGTGATGAAGAACTGCGAACCATTGGTGTTAGGGCCGGCGTTGGCCATTGCCAGCTTGCCGGGGACGTTGAATTTATGTGGCGAGCCCTTAGTCTCATCCTCAAATTTATAACCGGGGCCGCCGAAGCCGGTGCCTGCAGGGTCGCCGCCCTGAATCATGAAGTCGGGAATCACGCGGTGGAAGATGGTTCCGTTGTACAGCTTCTCGGTACTCTTCGTTTTGGTGACCGGGTGCGTCCACTCGCGCTTGCCTTCGGCCAACTCCACAAAGTTAGCAACAGTTTTTGGGGCATCCTTTTCGAACAGGCGAGTCACTATCTGTCCTTCACTTGTGTTGAAAACGGCATACATTCCAGGCTGGCGAGACATAGGAAAGCTCCTTGAAAGGTTATGGATTCGTTTGCGCTGCCGGTGCAACGGGCGCCGCGCTCGATGACGGCGGAGGCGGAAGCGGCTGGCCATTCGGCACAATCGTGACCTTGTTCAGTACTACTGGCTGCAGAGGCTTGTTGTTGCTGGGGTCGCGTTCGACTTCGGTGATGGATTGCGCGACGAGCACGCTGTGCGGATCGCATTGACCGAAGATGGTGTAGTGCTGGTCGAGGCTGGGATACGGAGCAACCGTGATAAAGAACTGCGAGCCATCGGTGTTCGGCCCGGAGTTTGCCATGGCCAGACGTCCAGCAATGTCAAAGTTCAGGTTTGGATTGAATTCGTCGTCGATGTAATAGCCCGGATCGCCCATGCCATTGCCCAGAGGATCGCCGCCCTGAATCATGAAGCCGGGAATGACGCGGTGAAAGGTTGTTCCATTGTAGAGCGGCTTGTCATGCATCTTCTGGTGCGTGACGGGATCGGTCCAGTCCTTCGTTCCTTCCGCCAGACCGATAAAGTTCGCGACCGTATTCGGGGCGGCTTTTGAGAACAGCTTGCAGGTCATGCGGCCCATGCTGGTGTCGAAGATCGCGGTCGGACCGCTGGGCTGCGGGCTCACATGTGCTTCCGCGTCGGGCGAGTCCGGCAGGGCCTGGTCTGCACTTTGGGTCGACGATGTAGAAGTTGCCGACGGGGATGTTTGACTGGCCGGGGTTGTGGACTGCTGGGCGAATCCAAAGGAAGCGAAAACGGAAGCAGCGGTGAGCAGAAGAAAGGCGCGATAAAGAAATTTCATGCAGTCGTTTCCCAAACTCCAGAGTATCAAATTGCTTGCTGTCGTCTTCTCCGCCATGCTCCTTGCTTGGAGTGGGTCCTAACTTTTGGTTTTGGTCTTGTTGCTCCAACTGGTTACCGGGGCAATCGTCTGCACCAGGTCTTCGCGCTCCTTCCAGCTTGCCTGCCAGAAGTCACGGTTCATGTGGGCGATCACTTCCAGAGGGATCTCCTTCGGACACACGCCGGTACACTCGCCGATGTTGGTGCAGCTTCCGAAGGGCTCTGTGTTCATCTGCGCTACCATGCCCAGGGCGCGGCGGTCCTGCTCGGGTTTGCCCTGCGGCAGTAAGCCGAGATGTGAAATCTTCGCTCCCGTGAACAGCGCGGCCGAAGCGTTGGGGCAAGCAGCCACGCAGGCCCCGCAGCCAATACAGGCGGCGGCGTCCATGGCGCGGTCAGCGATTTCCTTGCCGACGGGAATAGTGTTGCCGTCCGGAGCATTCCCGGTCGAGACAGACACAAAACCGCCTGCTTCAATAATCCGGTCGAAAGCGCGGCGATCGACCACGAGGTCCTTAAGCAGGGGAAAGGCAGCGGCGCGCCACGGCTCGATAACAAGCTGCTGGCCGTCCTTGAAGTGCCGCATCGTGAGTTGGCAAACCGTGGTCGCGGGCAACGGGCCGTGTGCCACGCCATTGATCATGAACCCGCAAGAACCGCAGATGCCTTCGCGGCAGTCGTGTTCGAAGGCAACCGGCTCCTCGCCACGCTCGATCAGCGACTCATTCAGAACGTCCAGGCACTCCAGCATCGACATTTCAGGATTCACATCATTCAACTGATACGTTATGAATTTCCCTTTGTCGCTCGGGCCCTTCTGGCGCCAGATTTTCAGCGTTAGTTTCATTACTTATAGCTCCTCTGGCTTGGGTGGACGTAGTGGAACTCAAGCGGCTCCTTGGTCAGCATTGGCTTGCCGTCCGCGCCTCCATAGCCCCATGCGGCCGCATAGGAGTAGTGCTCATCGTCGCGTTTAGCCTCACCATCCGTCGTCTGGTATTCTTCGCGGAAGTGGCCGCCGCAGCTCTCGTTGCGCTCGCGCGCGTCAATGCACATCAGCTCGCCGAGTTCGAAGAAGTCCGCGACGCGACCCGCCTTTTCGAGGCTCTGATTCAGATCATCGCCGCTGCCGGGAACGGTGACGTTTTGCCAGAACTCCTCGCGTAGCGCGCGAATCTGGCCGATGGCCTTCTCAAGACCCTGCGCCGTGCGCGACATGCCGCACTCGTCCCACACGATCTTGCCCAGTTCGCGATGGAAAGAGTCCACTGTACGTTTGCCCTTGATCGAGAGCAGCTTGTCGATCGTTTGCTCTACGCCTGCGACTGCACTCTTCACTTCGCTGCTCGATTCATCAACCTTGGCGAACTTATGCGTGGCGATGTAATTTCCTACCGTGTAGGGAATGATGAAGTATCCGTCCGAAAGCCCCTGCATCAGCGCGCTCGCGCCCAGCCGGTTGGCTCCGTGGTCGGAGAAGTTGGCTTCGCCTGCGACAAACAATCCCGGAATGGTGCTTTGCAGGTGGTAGTCCACCCACAGGCCGCCCATTGTGTAGTGGATGGCCGGGTAGATACGCATCGGAACCTTGTAGGGATTCTCGTCGGTGATGCGCTGGTACATGTCGAACAGGTTGCCGTAGCGCTCGCGGATGACGTGCTCGCCCAGGCGGTTGATCGCGTCACCGAAGTCGAGGTAAACGCCCAGTCCTGTCTCGCCCACTCCGCGGCCTTCGTCGCACACGGCCTTGGCGTTGCGCGAGGCAACATCACGCGGCACCAGGTTGCCAAAGCTCGGGTAGCGGCGCTCCAGGTAGTAGTCGCGCTCGTCCTCAGGGATCTGGCTCGGAGGCCGCTTGTCGCCCTTCTGCTTTGGAACCCAGATGCGGCCATCGTTGCGCAGCGACTCAGACATCAGCGTGAGCTTCGACTGGTAGTCGCCCGAGACGGGAATGCAGGTCGGGTGAATCTGCGTAAAGCAGGGGTTGGCGAACAGCGCGCCGCGCTTGTGCGCGCGCCAGATTGCCGTTGCGTTTGAGCCCTTGGCGTTGGTGGAGAGGTAGTAGACGTTGCCGTAGCCGCCAGTGGCCAGAACAACAGCGTCGCCGAAGTAAACGTCGAGCTCGCCAGTGACAAGGTTGCGGGTCACAATGCCGCGCGCCTGCCCGTCAACGACAATCAGATCCAGCATCTCAGTGCGCGGAATCATGGTCACCGTCCCGGCATGGACCTGCCGCTCCAGTGCCTGGTACGCGCCCAGAAGCAGCTGCTGTCCTGTCTGCCCGCGTGCGTAGAAGGTACGCGAAACCTGCGCGCCGCCAAAGGAGCGGTTCGTCAACATGCCGCCGTACTCGCGCGCAAAGGGAACGCCCTGCGCAACGCACTGATCGATGATCTTCAGGCTGTTTTCCGCCAGGCGATAGACGTTGGCCTCGCGGGCGCGGAAGTCGCCGCCTTTTACCGTGTCATAGAACAGGCGGAAGATGCTGTCGCCGTCGTTCTGGTAGTTCTTGGCGGCATTAATGCCGCCCTGCGCGGCGATGGAGTGGGCGCGGCGCGGCGAGTCCTGGAAGCAGAAGCAGCGGACCTTGTAGCCAAGTTCGCCGAGTGAGGCCGCGGCGGAGGCTCCGGCAAGCCCCGAACCGACAACCAGAATGGTGTGCTTGCGCTTGTTTGCGGGGTTGACCAGCTTCATTTCGAAGCGGGCCTTGTCCCATGCCTGTTCAATCGGGCCGGAAGGGATATGAGCGTCGAGTGTCATTTACTTTACGAGCCCCGTGAGTACGCTGATGGGAATGGAGATGTATCCAAGGATGATGGCTGCGGCAATGACCAGCGCGGCTTTCTTCAGCAGCGGCGTGTGCTTCTTGTGGTTGTAGCCCACCGACTGGAACATGCTCCAGATGCCGTGCCGAAGGTGAATGCCGAGCAGGATGAGCGCGAAGATGTACCAGGCGGAAACCCACCATACCGAGAAGCCGGCAATTACGTTGTGGTACACATCGCCCCGGATGAACTGCGAGCCGGGATGAATGTACCCGGCCGTGAACTCCAGCAGGTGGAAGATCACAAACGCCAGAACGATCGGGCCGCTCCAGTACATTGTCCGCGACGCAAACGACGAATTGATCGCTTCCTTGCGCGAGTAGTCGACGGGCCGCGCCTTCTTGTTGCGCAGCGCCAGCTGCACCGTCGCGGTAATGTGCAGGACAACCGCAACGATGAGCACACTGCGGATGATCCAGAGCAGCGTATCGTCAAAGTGCAGGAACGCCGCGTAGGCGTTGTATCGCACCGGGCCTGCATAAACCAGCAGGTTGCCCAGCAGGTGCCCGATGATGAAGAGGAAAAGGATGCAGCCGGTCACGGCCATCACGACCTTCTTACCGTTGGTCGATTGCCAGAAGCTCGGCGCCTGGTGCTTGAATGCCTGGACAGTGCTCGTGCTCATTGGATGTCCCAGACCTTGCGTGAGTGAAGCATGTGCGTTCTGACCTTTGTGGTATTTTGCAGCGCTGCCGGCGAGGCTGACTCAGCCTTGTGAACCATTACAGACGCAGCGTAAAGGTTGATGCAGGCGGCTTCGAGTTCCGGCTGCAGATGCGCGGCCCAGACGCCTGAACCGCATTTGAAACGTCAGGAAGTATCACTATTTATTATTGGTTCTCAGTGTACAGAGCGTCAAGGAATCGGGGGCTTGACAGGTTGGAGAACGCGACCGGTTTTGCGCTTATCTCAAGCGCATGGCAGACATAAGCGCCCGCAGTGCATGCCCGCGATGGCTGATCCGGTGCTTCGTCTCCAAGTCGATCTCGGCCATCGACTTGCCGAGCGCCGGAATGTAGAACAGGGGATCGTACCCAAACCCTCCCGTCCCGCGCGGGGCCATGAGCACTTCGCCTTCGACTGAACCTTCTCCAGTCTGGATAATGCCCCCATCTCGCGCCGCCGCAATCACGCAGCGGTAGCGCGCCTGCCGCTGGCCCGCGGGTACGTCGGCAAGGTTTTGCAGCAGCAGCAGATTGTTCATCTCGTCCGTCGTTGCGCCGTCCGCTGTGAATCCGGCATCCTCGGCATAACGCGCGGAGCGCTCACCGGGCTGGCCCCCAAGTGCGTCCACCTCGAGGCCGGAGTCATCCGCGATCACCAACTCGCCCGGTGCAAACCGGCTGTAGTACACCGCCTTCGCAATCGCATTGCCTGCAAAGTCCGGAGCATCCTCCGGCGGAGCCGCAATCGTGCTCAGCCCTGGCAACGGCTCAATTTTGATCTGTGAATTCGCGCCCGCCTTAGAGCTTGCGGCCGCTCCAGCGCCTGTGGCCACTTCAAAGTCACGCAGCTTGCCCGGATTGCTGGTGGCAGCATAGATACGGGTCATACTTCTACTGTACGGGAATGATCAGCCGCATTTCTGCTTCACTTCTTCGGGCAGGCAGGCCACAAAAAACTGATCTCTTGAAACACGACAGGAGTGCCAACCGCCATGCCCTTGAGCTTCGG
>JASHUR010000352.1 GCA_030039895.1 Acidobacteriaceae bacterium
TTCATCCCCCAACGACTGGATCAGCTGAATCGAGCTCTCCCGCCCCACCGTCAGTGGCAATACTGCATGCGGAAACAGCACCGTATCACGAACCGGAAGCACCGGCAGTGCCCGATCCTCCGAACGCCCCTCACGCTGGTTGGGATCACTGGGCTTGATCACACTCAAAAAATCGCTCACCATTGAGTCCCTCTCTATCAGATAATTAGCTATTAGACTCCGCAATTCGAATTCGGTTGCAGCCTTCCTAAACCACGCCAGCTACCCTAATAAAAACAATCACATAGCCCCTGTGACCAAAATCCCGCCCGACTGCAAAGGATTCTGCCTATCTCGAACCTTCGTCTCTCAGGAAACCTCTGACCTTTTCTTAGGATGCACGTACGTTCATCGGGCTACCCAGGTTCCACACATAGGTTCCATACATTCAGGCTCTACCCAGTCTTCATCGGCAAGTGGATATCGGAGTTGAAAACCCCTTTACAGCCGCCTAAAACGTCCTCACCGCGCCGCGGTATCTCCCCAGTTCCCTGACCATCGAACAGTGCTCCGCCAAAAGCTCGAGCGCCGCATCCGCTGTCTCGGGAGCAGAGAGCTGATAATCGGCATAGAACACATACTCCCACGGCTTTCCCTGCACCGGGCGCGATTCAATTCGAGTCAGGTTCGTTCTTTGATTGGCAAATACTTCGAGCGCCTTCACCAGCGTTCCCGGCCGGTTCTCAACAGTAAACGCCAGGCTCACCTTGTCCGGCCTTAAATCCGGCTTCACGAATCTCCGCTGCCGGATCAGAAAGAAACGCGTGTAATTCTCCGCATTGTCCTCAATTCCCTCGGCCAGGATCTGGCCGCCATACTGCTTCGCTGCCTGAGCGCTGGCAATCCCCGCTGCCTTCGCGTCACGCCGCTCCATAATCTGCTTCACACTTCCGGCGGTGTCATAAAACGGAGTCACCTCCATTCGCGGATGTGCGGCCAGAAATCTCCTGCACTGCGCCAGCGCAACAGGGTGCGAATACACCCGCTCGACCTGCTCAAGCGCAACCCCTGGCATCGCAATCAGATTGTGCCTTATTTGCAGCAGTGACTCGCTCTCGATCGCGACGTCATGAGTCAGCAGCAGATCATAGTGCTCCGCAACCGATCCGGCCAGCGAGTTTTCAATCGGAATCACCGCTGCATCGACATCACCTGCGTCGACCGCACCAAACACTTCGGCCGACAAGGCACACGCCACAATCGTTGCCTCCGGCGCAAAGCGCTGTGCCATCTCATGGCTGAATGATCCCAGCTCTCCCTGAATCGCAATCCGCATCAACTCTTGTACGTCCTCAGAGCTCAGATTCTACGGCACCGCGGCCGGCCGCTATCGCCAGGCGTGGAATTGCACCGTATGTCGCAGCAGCAGGTCCGCCGCGATAAAGCAGAAAAACACCATCGAGATCACGCCGTTCATCGTGAAAAAAGCCGCATTCAGCCGCCGAAGGTCGCCCGGAGAGACAATCAGGTGCTCATAAAGCAGCAACGCCGCCACCGCAGCCACGCCCAACCAGGCAAAGTGACCCAGCATAAACACGCGCACCAGCCACACCAGCAATCCCAGCATCGCAACGTGCAATAGCCGCGCAATCCAAAAGGCCGTCTCAATCCCCCACGTCGCCGGCACGCTGAACAGACTATGCGCTCGATCGTGCGCCGCATCCTGGCATGCGTAGAGCAAATCAAATCCCGCCACCCAGAACATCACCGCAAGCGTCAGAATCAGGATCCGCGCATCCAGTGAGCCTCGCACCGCAATCCACGCTCCCGCTGGAGCCAACCCCAGTGCCAGCCCCAGCACCAGGTGCGACCACCGCGTAAAACGCTTGGTGTACGAATACGAGAAAAGCACTATCAGCACCAGGGGAGAAAGGTCGAGGGTCAGCCGGTTCAGCTCCGCACACCCAATCACAAAAATTGCCGCCATCGCTGCGGTAAATCCGCCCACAAACCTCCGCGAAAGCAGCCCGGCAGGTATTGCCCTCATCTTCGTGCGCGGATTCTCCGCGTCCAGCACCGCATCCGCCCAGCGGTTAAACGCCATCGCTGCCGAGCGCGCACTCACCATACATACAATGATCCATACCACCTGCATCGGGCGCGGAATCCCGTTTGCCGCCAGCATCGCTCCTGTCAGAGCGAACGGCAGAGCAAAGATCGAGTGCTCCCACTTGATCATCTCAAGCGTGGTGCCCACACTGCGAAAAAATCCCATTGCTTAAGTCTACTCAAAGCAATCGCCCCGCAGGACGCGGGACAATCGGCTGGACAAAAAGATGTGCGGCGGCGAAGAGAATCCGCCGCCGATCAACACGAAGGGCGCTTCGAGGATACGTTCTACTTCTGTTCCGGAACCTGACCTCTTACCTGCAGATCATTCGTTACATGGAACACTCCCGAAACACTGTTGGCCCTGATCCCCGCGGCGTTCTTGTCTGCCTGCGAATCTACAACACCATACAGCGTCACGTTGCCGTTCTGCACCGAGATGCGGATCGGCTGTACCGGATCAATCGCATATTTGTTCAGAGACGGAAACCCATACACAGCGCGATATACCGCCCGCCGGATGCGATCATCCATGGGAGAAACGGGGTCGAGCTGGATATCGTTGATGACATCCCTCACACCCTTGATATTCGACGCCGTAGCCACCGCCGTATCCGCATCCACCGGTCCGTAAGCGTGTCCGCCTAGCGTCACTACGCCGTCTTGCACCCTCACGCTGATGGCGTTGAACGGTGCCGTCGGCCATCCCACACGGTCGGACTGGACAGCCTTCAAAACCTTCTGCTGCAGCTCAGCATCGGGAATCGCTTCTCCGCCCGCTACGATATCGTTCTCAACAGCCGTCACGCCCTTGATGCGCTGCACCCGTCGCATCGCCTGATTTTTTATGTCATATACGGCTACCGTCCCGGTCAGCTTCACGATACCGTTGTGGACCGAAACCTCAACATTCTTATACTTCGAATTACTTAATGCCTTGTTCATCACTTCTGCGCGGAGGCTATTGTCATTTGCGCTCGATTGTGCAAAGACCAGCGCCCGCGGTGAAAACGTACCCACACCCATCAGCAGAAAGCCAGCAACTACCAGCGGAATCAGACTGCGTATCGTTTTTCCCATCGCCACAACCCCTCCTTACCTTCGTTTGCTTGGCAACCAGGAACCTGCGCCCGCGCGAAAGG
>JASHUR010000353.1 GCA_030039895.1 Acidobacteriaceae bacterium
GACCGCGTGTCGTCCGCGATTACCGGTATAGCCGATGGTGACAGCCAGGTCATTCGTCGGCTGCCACTGCATGTTGAAGGTAAAGTTCATTGTGTACGGAAGGACGTTCTTCGGATTGTAGGCGCCGAAATTCAGTGTCGCCGTGCAGGCCGTATAGTCCTCCTGGTTGACGATCGCGCCGCAGGTCTTGCCCACGCTGCCGTCGTACAGAGTTGTGTTTCCGGTCATTGTATTGAGTTGGGTTTGCAGCGCTTCCTTGATCACTGCCGGATTAGCGCTAGGCGCAACAAAGGGAGTCGGGCTCGAGAGTGGTGTACCAAGACTGCCTTTGCCGGCACTTACAACAGAGATGAGAGGCGCAGACTCCGTTACACCAAAAGGACCGCCGATGGTACTGCCGGCAGGCTGGGATAGATAGGCGAAGTACTCGCCGCGGTCATAATAGAGACCGAACCCGCCCCGGAATACGACCGAGCCGTGCCCCTGCTTCGGCGCCCAGGCAAAGCCAACACGCGGAGAAATGCCCCATTGGCGCCCGGTGAGGGTTGAATCGCTTACGCCCGCTGTTGGATCGTATTTGTTGTTCCCGGCGACGACGAATCCGGGGTTATTGACAATGAAACCACTCGTAGTATCGCCGCTCACGCTGTAGAGGCTGGGGTCAAAATTGAAAATATTGCCGTACTTTTCGGTCAGACCACCGTGATAGTCGTAGCGAACGCCGGCAGTAATGCTCAAGTTCGGCAGTGCCTGCCATTTGTCCTGGGCATATCCGGAGACTTCATTCGAGCGGTAATAGCGGTCCGCGAGATTCTTACCGGTTTGCGGATCGATCGTATCCAAGACAGTGGCTTCTGAGCTTTGGTCTTCAAGGAAAGACTCGAAGGTCTTGCTTTCTACTGCCGCGATACCGCCGCGATTGTTATCAATGTTCAACTGGGTATAGCTGTAACCACCGCCGAAGATCAGCGTGTGATTACCCAACTCCAAAATCAGGTTGGTCGACGGATTAATGCGATTCTGGTAGTAGCCCATATTAGTGAACGCGCTGAATGGGCCGACCTTGAGCCCCGGCGAAACGGTGGTATCAGCAGCGAATTCCTTGAGCAGCAAGCCTGGCAGGAAATTGAATTTGTCGGAGGACGGTGCACCGGAATACGCCGCATTAATGCCGCAGGTCGGATCGCCGCCACAGGTGACGCCCTGCGTGTAGTAACTATAGGAGCCCATGCGCGCAAAACCGAGGCGCTGCTCCCAGTTGAGTTTGGAACCGATGGATTTGGTGTTATCGATGGAGAATACCTGCGAGCCATTGTTCTGGGTCTGCGGGAAACCTGCAGTGTCAGAGGCATTGTAGGGCTTGTTCACCGGATCATTTTGATAGTAGTACTTCAACGACAGATGATCGGTGTTGCTGAGGTTGTAGTCGATGGCAGCCGTTGCCTGTTCCCCGGTCATCAACGAAGTTCCGATCAGCGTCACGTTTGGCACACCGTATTGGAACGGACCGGATACTTGCGCCGACGGAATGAGGTAGCTTCCATCGGGCAGCTTGGCGTTCAGAAGCGCCGTCGCGACAGGTCCGATGTTTGCTGGATCGAAGGTTTTGCCTCCCCATTCCGTTGCGGCAGCCGCAAGGCCCGCGGCTGAACGGTCACTGGTAAGCCCGCTCGGAACGTTAAACTGAGACAGACCAGTCGACTGGTCAGAGTCGTTCAGGTACTGGAAAGCAACGAAGAAGAAGAGCTTGTCTTTCTTGATGGGCCCGCCAAGCGATGCTCCGGTCGTCCAGCGATGCAGCGAGGGAACAACCAGAGACTTAGGGAAAGCCCCTATCCCCTGCTGCGAAAGCTCATATGCCTGATTAAAGAAGAAGGGCGAAGCGTTCAGTGCGCGGTTGGCGAAGCTGCTCCAAAGCTGGCCGTGGAAGTCGTTGCTCCCGGTCGCAGTGTTCACATCGATCTGCGCGCCGCTGGTCGCACCCTGCTGGGCATCGTACATGGAGGTATTCACGCGAAGCTCGGTGATGAACTGTGGCGGAGGAGAAGGCAGGCTATTGCCATTGGAACCATAGACCGATGTGCCAACAGGGTTTGCTCCTCCGATGGCGGCTGAGCCGGCTGAAGATGAAGCAGAAGTGCTGCCGCCACCGATGTTGAAGTTGTAGCGCTGCGATGTGTCGCCGCTGGAGCTTTTACCGTTAAAAATGTTGGAGACATCGACACCATTGACCTGGAAGGTGTTGGAGGTGTCGCGCTGCCCGTTGGCCCAGATCGGCTGGTTGCCAAGTCCGGCGTTTGTGTCCAGACCGCTCAGCAGCTCCGCGTTCACGCCCGGAGCCAGCACTGCCAACTGAGTAAAGCTGCCCGTCGCCAACGGCGTCAGCGCAATCTGCTCTTTGTCCAGCGTGTAGCCGTTCGTGGTATCGGTCGAGTTAATCAACGGATTCGCAGTCACCGTTACCGATGTCGCGACATGACCCACCTTGAGCGTGATATGCAAGGTGGTGGCGCTGGCCTCCTGGACCTGAATCGCCGGCAGGTTCGTTGTGTCGAAGCCGTCATGGCTGGCCTGCACATCATAGCTGCCGATGGGAAGATTGAAGATTTGGAAGAATCCGTTTTGCTGCGACATCACGCTGCGCGTCAGGTTGGTCTGCGTGTTGACCACTGTTACCTTTGCGCCCGGGATGGCCGCGCCGGAAGAATCCAGCACAGTGCCGTTCAGGGAGCCCAGGGTTTGCTGAGAATGAGCCGGGAAAGCAATTGTCAGGGTTAAGAGCAGAGCAACCGAAGCAAAAAGACGAAGGAGCCGCAGACTTCTGCGGCAACACAGATTCATTTCCATTGCACAGCCTCTCAAAAACTTCGGGATAGACGCTTGTAAACCCGCGTCAGCGTTAGGTATCGGGATCCGCTATATGTGGCCCAAGTATATGAAAACGCCGAAAGTCGAATATGAATAACAGATGAATTTTTGAAGCATAGAGCCAAACATCGATGTCTACCATTAGAAGATTTAAGAACTTTATGCTCGCTATTTAAGTCATGAATGAACTCCACCAGCCAACCTGTTGAAAACATGGCATTCATGTGCAAAACCGGCGTCAATTCTTGGCCTCAGCAGTTAACACGAGGGTTAACCAGATTTTTAGTGACGAGCGGCACAACGTCAGCGATATCCGCCGCCAATGACAATCCTGTACCGGCCATTCGCGCGCAAAAAGAATAAGCCAGCTGGTGCTGGCTTATTGTGTCCTTCAAGGGTTTTTGCCTTACAGGCTCAGGCCGCTCGCCCTAAACTATTTCGGGTGCTGACGCCCAAACCGGTAAACCACCCCGATGTTGAATCCCAAATTATTCTGTGTGTCGCTTCCATAACGGCTGAGCAGGTAGACAGAGCTGAGGCGGATTGCGAGTCCAGGGCCGAGGTTATAGTCCACAGCCACACCGGGGCTCACGTTTAGAGCATTGCCGTCGGGATACAGGCCAATATATGACCCCGGCAGGCCGCCGGTTCCGGTGCTGAAGTTGCCATGCCCGGCGCCAGCCAGCACATATGCGCTCCACCCCCAGTGCTGCCCCTCAAAAAAGCGATATTGAGGACCAGCCATAAATGTGTACTGGCTGATACTCGGCGAAAACACCTGGTAAGGGTTCACATTGGTGTATGTCGTGCCATAGTAGCCGCGAAAATCTGCGGTCGCGCCCAGCCTGCCGTGGAAATAATCAGTAAAACCGACGTTCCAGTCCGCCTCGCTGGTCTTCTGCAGGTTTTGGCCGGGGCGGAAGCGCAGATACCCGCCACCGAAATAAGCCTCGTATTGATGGGAATAGGTGTCCTCAATAATGTGCCGGATGCGTTGCCGGTGACGGGCCTTGATGCGTTCACGGGCCTCACGCAGTACCTCAACCCGCTGCTGTGGGGTTTGCTGCTGACCCTGCGTTTCCGCCTCAATCTGCGATGTTGTTGTCTGCTGCTGGGCTGAGGTATCCTGCGCGTGCACAAATGACGGCGAGGTCAAAGTAACCAGAGCCAAAATCGGATACGCCAGGTATCCTCTACGCTTTCCAAAATGCATGAATGGTGAAGCCTCCACTGCCTGTTTCTGCTGGGGGTTAAGTCAACACAAACCAAATCTTTCCGTCTTATGTATTAAATCATCCCGCAGGGTGTTGAGGCGCGCCGCAGCTCCAGGAATTACGCTCTTTGGAATTTCTTGAACGGCCACTTTCGGCAGTATGCTGTTGAAGTCTGACCACAAAAGGACACCTCTTTAATAATGAAGAAATTTCTACTCGGCTTCATCGCGGGTCTCGTTCTGGTTCCCGCCGCAGTATTGATATATATCCGGTACGGCAATCTTCCCGTAGCGGTCGTCGATCCGCCCTTCCTGATGGAAAAGCTACTTGTAAGAACTCCACTCCATGCCCGTATTGATCGTGAAATGCCGCAAAGTTCGCCGATTCAACCCACGGATGCCAACCTTGAAGCCGGAGCGCACATTTACCGCCAGGACTGCGCGACCTGCCACGGCCTGCCTGGCGAAGCCTCGCCGTTTGCCGTGCACATGTATCCTTCGGCGCCACAGCTTTGGAAGTCCCACCGCGCAGGTGTCGTCGGAGTCAGCGATGACCCTCCCGGCGAAACCTATTGGAAGGTCGATAATGGCATACGCCTGACTGGAATGCCGGCCTTCAATAAGGTGCTGAGTCAGAACCAGATCTGGCAGGTAACGCTGTTGCTCGCGAATGCGAACAAGCCCATGCCTGCCGGCACCGAGGCCGTTCTGAAGGAGCCGCTCCATCTTGACACAGCCGTTCCAGCTCCACCGCCAACGGCTTCTGACACGGCCAAGCCAAAAAGGAAGTAGATGCCCGACCAGCCTGCCTCTATGCGGCCTACCTTGTCCGTTGCGATGATCGCCCGCAATGAGGAGAAAAACCTGCCCCGCACCCTTGAAAGCGTCCGCTGGGCCGACGAAATCGTCATCGTCGACTCCGGTTCTGTAGATCGTACGCCGGAGATCGCGCGCTCCTTCGGCGCGCAACATTCGTTTAACCGCGATTTCAAGGGACATCCTGAACAGAAGACCATAGCCATTGGCAAGTGCACCAGCGACTGGATTCTTCTGCTCGATGCCGACGAAGCGGTAAGCCCCGAGTTGGCAGTGGAGATACAGCAGACCATCGCCAATCCAAAGTATGAGGCCTACTGGATTCCCCGCCTCAACCTCTTCATGGACCGCTGGATCCGCCACGGCGGTTTTTACCCCGACTGCAAGCTGCGTCTGTGGCGGCGTGGCAGCGCGCAGATGGAAACGAATGTCGGGCCTCACGGAACTCCACAATTTGACGGACCAAAGGGCACGCTGAAGCACGACTTGATTCACCATGCATATCCCAGCTTTGAGCTGTACCTGAGCCACATGAACGACTACAGTTCAGAGAATGTGGCAGTGATGGTCGAGCGCGGCAAGGCGAGCTCGACCGTAGGCTTCCTACGACTGGCCCTGCTCAACCCCCTCGCCACCTTCATCAAGAATTACTTCTTCCGGCTCGGCTTTCTCGACGGAATTCCCGGGTTGATCTACCACATCAACCACTCGGTTTATGTTCATTGGAAGTATGTGAAAGCGTGGGAGGCGAGGAAGAAACCCGCGAAAGATTGATCTCGCCGAGCGGTCTGAAGTGGTGAGCTCGCTGGGATTCGAACCCAGGACCCACGCCTTAAAAGGGCGTTGCTCTACCACCTGAGCTACGAGCTCTTACTTCTTCAAAGTTATCACAGCAAGCCAGTATCCAGTCCTGACTCACGAACTCGAAATCCCATCGAACTGGTCCGGCCCCGCGCCTCAAAATGACACAGTTCAAGGGGC
>JASHUR010000354.1 GCA_030039895.1 Acidobacteriaceae bacterium
AGACGAGGCCGGGATGGTTGCGGTGACCATAAGCGTCGTCACCGCAGCGGCGATGCGAGCTACTTCAACGCGAGCGTGGCAACGCTTTCCAGATGGAAGGTCTGCGGGAACAGATCGACCATGCGCATGGTGCTGAGGTGATAGCCGGAGTCTAGCAGCGATTTGAGATCGCGCGACAAAGTTGCGGGATCGCAGGAAACGTAAGTAATGTGCGCGGGGCGGATGGCGGTGAGGAGCGCTGTGACCTGCTTGCCGAGTCCGGTGCGGGGAGGGTCGACAACGACGAGATCTGGGAGTGCTTCTTTTCCGGCGCGGCGGAGGAAATCGAGCGTGGTGGAGGCTACGATGTGAGACTGCGTGCCGCGCAGATTGTGGCGCAGGTCCTGCACAGAGCTGGGAGCGGATTCGACGGCAACGACTTGCTGAAAGCGCGCTGCGAGCGCGGCGGTAAATAGGCCGACTCCGGCGTAGAGGTCCCAGGCGAGCGAGCCGGAGGCGGATTGCGCGACGTGCTTGACGAGCGGGTCGATGAGGAAACGGTTGACCTGAAAGAACGAGCCGGCACTGACGCGGTAATCGATGCCTGCGGCGATGTAGGTGATCGACGACTGTCCGTGGTGGGCAAGGAGTTTGCCCGGTTGACGGGGTTTGTCGATTGAGAAGAGGGCAGCTCCGGTGAGTTGGGGAATTGCGGACTGGAGCTGCGGCCAGAGGGAGTCGAATGCGTGAGTGGCGGTCTTTGGCGCGGCGCTCGTGAAGAACGAAATCAGAATGGAGTCCTGCGCGGCGTTGGTGAAAAGCTCGATCTCGGTGAAGTGGCGGGCGAGCTGCCATGTGGTTGCGGAAGATTGTATGGCGCTGAGCGCGCTTTGCAGCACGGGCGCAGCGATCGGGCAGGCGCTCACGATGAGGTTCTGGTTGGATGCGCGGCGCTTGTAGGCAAGCAGCGAAGTGGCAGGGTCAATGTGCAGGCGAATGCGGTTGCGATAGGCGAGAGGTTCGGCAGAGAGCGCGGTGATTGCAGGGATATCAGCGATGCGGGCGCGCTCAAGCGATTCGCGCAGAATTTGCGATTTGATTTCGAGCTGATGCGCGTAGGCGGCGTGCTGGTAGTGGCAGCCGCCGCAGTCTGCATAGTGTGGGCACGCTGGCGTGGTGCGATGCTGCGAGGGATCGATGACACTGACCAGCTCGGCGTTGGCGTAGCTGCCGTGATCGTTGGCGATGGCGGCTTCGACGGTTTCGCCGGGGAGCGTGAAGGGGACGAAGATGGCCTTGCCTTCGTGACGCGCGAGTCCGTAGCCGCCGTAGATGGGCTTTTCCATATGCAGCTTCATTGGCGGCTCATGTAGAAGAGGCTGAGTCGGGGCAGCGCATATTTCTCAAGCAGGCGCTTGCGGAGAAACTGCTGCTCAACCTGACGGATCTGCTCGGTCTTCATGCGGCTGCGATAGGGGGCGAGCTCGCGGGCGCTCTCTTCGCGCAGGGCGAGCAGGTCGGACTCGGACGCGGTAGCTGTGAGCGCGTTGAAGAGCTTTTCTTCGAGGACAGTGAGGTTGCGCTCCAGCTCTTCGAGGTTGGCGGGCAGTGTGAGCGCGAGTTCGCGAAGGCGCGCGGCGGTTTGCTGCGCAATGGCAGCGGCGAGTCCGGTGAGTGGGGCTTGTTCAAGCTGGGTAGCGCACTGGTTGAGGTGCGCAGCGATATTCTCCGGCTCGAAGCCGGGAGCGGGCGCCGAGCCTGTAGCAGCGGGCTGCGCGCCGATGGAGGCTTCCTTCATGGCTTCGACTGCATCCATCACGGCCTGCGTACACCAGGCGAGGCCGTTGATCTGGCGCATGCGGGCGCGGGACTTGCGGGCCTCGTACTTGTCGAAGGCGTCGTCGATGCCGCGCAGGACCGCTTCGAGTGGGATTCCGGCTTCGCGCCAAGTCTCAATGAGCGCCCAGTCGAGCGTGGAGAGCAAGAGGATGGAGCCGCGGCGGCGCTGGAAGTGCTCCTCAATCTCAGTGAAGTAATTGAAATAGTTCTCCACCGATCAGGCCTTTGCAGCGGAGTCGTCCTGGTGCGTGCGCGAACGGGCGGCGCGATGGCGCTCGTATATGATGCGGAGACCGTCGAGAGTGAGCGTGTCGTCGATGTGCTTGATGTATTTGGAGTCGCCTGCAATGAGATGGGCAAGGCCGCCGGTGGCGACGCAAACCGTGTTCGAGCCGAGCTCGCCGATCATGCGCTCAAGGATGCTGTCGACCAGGCCGATGTGGCCGTAGTAGAGGCCGATCTGGAGATTATCGACGGTGTTGCTGCCGATAATTTTTGCCGGGCGCTTGATTTCGACTCGGGGTAGGCGCGCGGCACGGGCAAAAAGCGCATCGGCCGAGATGTTAAGACCGGGCGCGATGGCTCCGCCGATGAACTCGCCCTTGGCGGAGATGACGTCGAAGTTGGTAGCGGTGCCGAAGTCGATGACGATACAGGGGCTGCCGTATTTCTCCAGTGCGCCGACGCAGTTGGCGATGCGGTCGGCCCCGGCCTCGGCGGGGTTATCAATGCGGATGGCCAGGCCGGTCTTCACGCCGGGCTCGATAAAAACGGGCTTCTGGTTGAAGTAGCGCTCGCAGAACTGGCGAAGGATCCAGTCGATGGGCGGGACGACGGAGGCGATGACGATCCCGGTGATGTCGGTGGACTTGATGCCCTCGCCCAGCAACAGGTCACGCACAAGGATGCCGTATTCGTCGGCGGTTTGCTGGTGGCGGGTGCTGATCCGCCAGGTGCTGCCCAGATCGCCCACGTGGCCGTCTTTGATGGGATAGAGCGCGATGACGGTGTTGGTGTTGTTTACGTTGAGCGCAAGAAGCATTCGATCACCGGTTTGTCTTTTGTTCGCGGACGCCGCCTGAGTAGACCGTACGGAGTCCTGAGGCGGTGCGAATCTGCAGGAAGCCGCGCGGGTCAAGCCCTTCGGTCACGCCTTCGTAGCCTTCTAATTCTTCCACATAGACGCGCTTGCCGCGAATCCAAGACGAGGCCCGTTCGAGCCGGGCGAGGATGGATGCGGTCGCGTTGCTGAGATTCCCGGGAGTGGTGAGAGCGTTGACTTCCCGATCGAGCGACTGAAGGAGCGCGGCGAGAAGGTCCTGGCGGGGCCAGCTGCGGCCGGTTTCGATGTGGAGCGATGTGGCGATGTTGCGGAGGTCGGGTGGGAATTCCGGCTGGTGGACGTTGATGCCGATTCCTATGACGAGAGAGCGGACGCGCGTGACCTCGGCGTTGAGTTCGGTGAGAATGCCGCAGAATTTTTTGCTGCCAAGTTTGCTGCCAAGGAGCAGGTCGTTGGGCCAGCGCAGGTCGCACTCGAGCGACGTGACCTGGCGGACGGCCTGATGCACGGCGAGGCCGGCGGCAAGCGAGAGCCAGAGCACATCGGCAGGTGCGATAGCGGGGCGAAGCAGGATGCTGAGGTAGAGTCCGGAGCCGGGCGGCGAGGACCATTCGTGGGTGCCGCGTCCGCGTCCGGCGGTCTGCTCGTCGGCAAAATAGACGGAGCCGTCGGGTGCGCCGGCATCAGCCTGGGCCATGGCGTGCGTATTGGTGGAATGAATGGTTGGGAAGAAATGCAGCTTGCCGTGGAAGCGCGTCTGGACGAGCGACGAGTCGAGCGCGGCAAGGTCGATGCGGTCATCCACTGCGGGAAGCGTCATGCGGCAGCAACTTTAGTAAGTCTCGGCGGTGATCTTCATGCTGAGATCGACGGCCGGAGGGGAGTGCGTGAGCGCGCCGACGGAGATGTACTCAACGCCGGTCTCAGCATATTTGCGAATGTTCGAAAGGTTGATGCCGCCGGAGGCTTCGGTAGGAATGTTTCCGCCGCGCTCGCGGACCATTTTGACGGCCTTTTTGACGTCGGCGGGCGACATGTTGTCGAACAGAAAGGATTCGGCGCCGTGGTCGAGCGCGGTGCGCAGCTCGTCGAAGGTGCGCACCTCGATATCAATGGTCTGGTTGCCGCTGCGCAGCTCATGCGCGCGGGCCAGGACTTTCTCAATGCCGCCGCCGAGCGAGATGTGGTTGTTTTTGATCAGGATTCCGTCAGAGAGGTCGAGGCGGTGGTTTTCTCCGCCGCCGCAGCTTACCGCGTACTTGTCGAGGACGCGCAGGCCGGGGACGGTTTTGCGGGTGTCGAGAATTTTGGTGCCGGTGCCGTGGATGGCGTCGACATACTGCCGGGTGAGCGTGGCGATGCCGCTCATGCGTTGCATAAGGTTGAGGATGACGCGCTCGCAGGAAAGGATGACGCGTGCGTTGTGGCGGATGACGGCGATGGACTGGCCCTTCTTGACGCGCACGCCATCGAACATCTCAGGATGACTGATGACCTCGTAGCGGCCGCTGCTCCTGTTGTCGAGGCGGGCGTAAATGTCGAGGAAGCGCGGGATGCAGCCGAGGCCGGAGACAACGCAGTCCTGCTTGGCGAGGATAGTGGCCGAAGCGCGCAGCGAGGGATCGATGGTGATGGAGGTGGTGACGTCGCTGGTGGCCTTGTCCTCGACGAGCGCCTGTTCGAGGATGGCTTCGATTTTTTTGCTCTTCCAGTCCATAGGGTTCCCGGGCTATGCGCGCTTCTCCAGTTTTTCGATGGCGTCGAGGGTTTCCTGGCGCAGTGCTGCGGCTTCTTCTGCCTGCTTCTTCAGTCCTGTGACGATCTTCTCAGGAGCTTTGGCGAGAAACGCAGGGTTCTGGAGCTGGCGGTCGGCTTTGATGAGGACCTTTTCATATTGTTCCAGCTTTTTGCTGAGGCGCTCGCGCTCGGCGGCGAGGTCGATGTGCTTCTCGTAGGCGATGCCTGCGGTAAAGTTGGCTGTGGTGCGGGTGTTGGCTGGTGTCAGCTTCCATTGTGCCGGGAAGCTGATGCTTGAGAGGCGCGCCAGCTTCTCGATGATCGCGCGGTTGGCGATGCAGAGCTTCCAGAAAGCATCGGACGCTTGCAGCTCGGCGGCGGCGAGGTCCTTCTCGGGCATTTCAAGGTCTTTGCGCAGCGCGCGCAGAGTAACGATGAGCTCCTGTAGCTGCGTCATATCGGATTCAACATCGGCGTGAATCAGGGCTGCATCGGCCTGCGGATAGCGCGTGAGCGCGATGGATTTTGCCGGAGGGTTTTCGTCGTAGACGGCGTGCCACAGCTCTTCAGTGATGAAGGGCATGAAGGGCGAGAGCAGGCGCAGCGCAGCCTCGAAGGTTGCGACCAGCGTGTTGAGCGCGGCGGAGGCGGCGGTCTTGTCGGTTGACTCGCTGAAGTCGAGGCGCAGCTTGACGATTTCGAGATACCAGTCGCAGAAGTCTCCCCAGAAGAACTGGTAGACGAGGCTGGCGGCTTCGTGGAAGCGGTAATCCGCGAGGGCCTGGTTGACTTCGCCGGCGACGGAGTTGAGGCGCGAAGTGATCCAGCGGGCTTCGAGAGTAGTGTCCGGCAGGGCATTGAGGTTGACGCTGATGCCG
>JASHUR010000355.1 GCA_030039895.1 Acidobacteriaceae bacterium
ATGGCCACAAGCATGTTCATGGGAATGTCCACGTCGAGGCCGCGCAGGTTGTTGGCGCGCGCACCGCGGAGCCTGATCCAGTCTTTCGGGCCGCCGGGTTCGCGGCGGCGGGTGGGCGTGGGAATGATTAACTGACCGGAGAGGTACTTTCCAGTGAGCGAGTCAGGGTTGCGCTCAACTTCGGCAACGGTGCCTGCCGCCAGTACGCGTCCGCCGAACTCGCCTGCGCCGGGGCCGAGGTCGAGCAAATGGTCGGCAGAGCAGAGAACGTCAGCGTCATGCTCGACGACCAGAATGGTGTTGCCGAGGTCGCGCAGGTCTTCAAGAATGCGAATGAGCTTGGCGGTGTCGCGAGCGTGGAGGCCGATGGAAGGCTCGTCGAGAACATAGAGCGCGCCGACCAACTGCGAGCCCAGCGAAGTGGCGAGCTGAATGCGCTGCGCTTCTCCTCCGGAGAGCGTAGAGGTGAGGCGGTCGAGCGTGATGTAGTCGAGGCCGACGGCGTCAAGGAAGTGCAGGCGCTGGCGGACTTCGGTGAGGATGGCTCCGGCGATCTCCTGCTGCATGGGCGTGAGTTGCACGGTGGCAAAGAATTCATTGGCTTCGCGGATGGTGAGCGCGGCAGCTTCACAGATGTTCCTGCCGGCGACGCGGACTGCGCGGGCTTCAGCACGCAGACGCTGGCCCTTACATTCCGGGCAAAGGGCGTAGCCGCGGTATTTGGAGAGCATAACGCGGACGTGCAGTTTGTACTTTTTGCGTTCGAGGTAGGCGAAGAATCCGTGGACGCCCAGGAAGCTGCCATCGCCGTCGAGAACGAACTGTTGCTGCTCCTCAGTCATGTCGAACCAGGGCACGTCGAGCGGAATGCCGTGGAGTTTGGCTGCGCGCTTGAGTTCGGTGAAATAGGGGCGGTACTTGGGGCGGTTCCAAGGGTCGATGGCGCCCTCGTCGAGTGTTTTTGATTTGTCAGGGATGATGAGGTCCAGGTCGAAGTCGATGGTGTTGCCGAAACCCTGGCAGCGCGGGCAGGCTCCGTAGGGATTGTTGAAGGAAAAGAGGCGCGGCTCTGGTTCCCGATAGACGCGGTGACAGTTTTTGCACTCGAAGGCCCCGGAAAAGCGCAAACGTGTACGCGGGGCGCCGGTGTCTTCACGCGAAACGACTTCGTAGAGGATTTCGCCGGCTTCGCGGTAGCCGATTTCGGCGGCGTCGACAATGCGGGCGCGGCTGTCCGGCGAAACGGCGATGCGGTCGACAAGGACGTAGACGGGTTGGGCAAAGTTGATTTCGAGGAGCGATTCGGGCGTGGAGAATTCGTAGATGATGCCGTTCTGGTAAAGGCGGTTGAAGCCGCGCTTGCGGAGGTCGGCGAGGCGGTCCTTGAGCGCGTCAGTGAGCGGGGACTCGGGCTCGCTTTTCGCGGGCTGCTTTACGGCCTTTCTTGCGCGTGGGCGCTTCTTTTGCTCGGATTCGGAGATCGTTTCAGCAGCGAAGGCTGGGCGCGTCTCAGAAATAACCGGGAAGATGGCGTGAAGGCGAGTTCCCTCACCCAGCGCCAGGACGGATTCGGCGATTTCGTCGACAGAATCGCGGCGAACGATGCCATCACATACGATGCAGTGGACCGTCCCGCAGCGCGCGTAGAGGAGCCGCATGTAGTCGTAGATTTCTGTGGACGTGGCGACTGTGGAGCGCGGATTACGGGTGGTGTTTTTCTGCTTGATGGCGATGGCGGGCGCGAGGCCGTCGATAAGGTCGGCATCGGGCTTCTCAATGCGCTCGAGGAACTGGCGGGCGTAGGCCGACATGGACTCGACGTAGCGGCGCTGGCCTTCGGCATAGATCGTGTCAAAGGCGAGGGAGGACTTGCCCGAGCCGGAGACTCCGGAAACCACCGTGAGCTTGCCGTGCGGGATGGCGCAGTCAATATTCTTCAGGTTGTGGGTCCGCGCACCGCGGATCGTAATCTGGTCGGTCAAAAGTCTGCCTCAAAACGTGCACAGGAACATGCACAGGGCCAGCTCAATGGTAGAAACAAAGCTCCCCATTTTGATTATAAGTGCTCCCGCACACACGCGGGACTGGCCGCCCAAGCGCAGGCGGCTCCGTCAGTGCTTGCCACACGGGCGCACGCGGCTTCGCCGCGAGTAGAACGAGGGCAAGCGGAGGCTCCCGTTGGTCGCAGGGCTAAGGAAATCGGGCGGACGCTTCTTACTCCTCTCGCAGAGCGCGCATGGGGTGGATGGTTGCGGCTCGGCGCGCAGGTATGAATGAAGCTGCCAGAACAAGCAGAAGGATCAGCATGACGGCCACGGTGAGCGTGATTGGGTCAAATGGGCTGACTCCGAACAGAAGCGTCTGCAACAGCCGCGACGAAGCCAACGCCCCGGCGATGCCGAGTACGCAGCCGATGGCGCCGAGTTTGGCTCCGGAAACCAGAATGAGGCGAATGATGCCGGTGCGCTGCGAGCCGAGCGCCATGCGGATGGCCATCTCCTGCGTGCGAAGCGCAACGCTAAAAGCGATAACGCTGTAGATGCCGAGGATCGCGAGGAGCACGGCAGCCGCGGCGAAGGCCGAGATGATGAAGGTGTTGAAGCGGCGCGGCGCCTCGGTATCGGAAAGAGCCTGCGTCATGGCCTGCATCTGGACGAGAGGGAGTTGCGGGTCAATGGAGTGTACGGTTGAGCGCAGAGCGTTCTCCATAAGCTGAGGAGGCATGGCAGTGCGCACGGCGATGTATCCGCCGTTGCCGTTCAGGTCGGTCGGACTACCGAGAGAGCCTACATCGCCTTCCGCCTGGTGGATGGGTACGTAGAACTCCTGCTTGGTGGGCTGGTCCGGTGAGTTCTCCTTGATGTCAGCCACCACCCCGACCACCGTCATCCACGGGGTCTGCATCTTTTCCGTGCCGATACGAAGCTGCTTGCCGATGGGATCCTGGCCGGGCCAGGACTGCTGGGCCAGCTTATGGTTCACGATGACGACGAGCTGTGATTTGGCGTTGTCATCGGGAGTAAAGAACCGACCACGCAACAGCGGAATTCCCATGGCCTGGAAGTAGTCGCCCTGTATCTGTGCCGTAGTGGCGAGGTCAAACTGATGGTTGGGCGGCGTGTAACCCTGAGGGGTGATGGCCTCGTTATTATTGCTTCCCGTGGCAGGCAGGAATGAGGTCAGGCCTACGCTTTTGACTCCGGGCAGCTCCTGAATGCGTTGCAACAACTCCTGATTGAACTGGTCAATGACTGGCTGCGTGGAGTACTGCTTTTGCGGCAGGCCATAGCCGGCAACAAGGATGTGGTCGGGCCGATAGCCGAGGTTGACGTCGCGCATCTTCTCGAAGCTGCGGAGAAGCAGGCCGGAGGCGGTGAGCAGAATGAGCGCGACGGCGATCTCTGCGACGACGAGCGCAGAGCGCAGGCGCGCGTGCCCTGCCCCGGCTGAACCTGTGCGTCCGCCTTCCTTCAGCGTCTCATTGACCTTGGTGCGCAAGGCGGCGAAGGCGGGCGCGATTCCGCAGACGAGGCCGGTGGCGACACCAAGGAGCAGCGCGAATCCAGCGACGGCCCAGTTCACGTGAATGTCATTGATAAGGGGGAGGGTCTCGGGCAGAAACTTCGTTCCAATATCGAGGGCCAGCGTGGCAAGCCCGAGGCCGAGCAGGCCTCCGGTGATGCTGAGGACAAGGCTCTCCAGCACGGCTTGACGGAGAAGCACGTGAGACTGTGCACCGAGCGCGAGGCGGACGGCGATCTCTTTGCGGCGGCGGATGGAGCGGACGAGCAACAGGCCGGCGAGGTTGGCGCATGCGATAAGCAGAACGACGGCCACGGCAAGGAAAAGTGTGTGAATAAGCGGGCGCGCAGACTTGACGGTCAACTGCTGCAGGGACCGAACGACCGGGTGCATGTGGAACCCGGCCATAAATGCGGGGTAGTTGCGCACCGTTTCCTGCGCGACCCGGGATGCGTCTTCAAGCGCCTGCGCCATGGTCACGCCCGGCTTGAGCCGGCCGACCGTCTGATAGCTCCAATTGGCGGAGCCGGTGGTCATGTCCTGCTGCGTAATCTGAAACGGGACCCAAAGCTCGCTTTGATTGAGACGGCCGGGGACGAGCGGAAACTCAAAGTTGCGCGGCATGACCCCGATGACGACGTATGGTTTGCGGTCGAGAAGGATCTTTTT
>JASHUR010000356.1 GCA_030039895.1 Acidobacteriaceae bacterium
AACGGCCCGAAGGGTGTGTTCCGTTATGGCCTGCAATACAGCTATGTCGAGCGCGACCTCTGGTCGGGCACTGGCGGTACAACCAACCCCGGCGGTGGAGCGAAAGGTACTGACAATGTCTTCGAGACCTCCCTCCGTTATTACCTTCCTTAACCTGAGCACAGCCACCAAAGTAAAGAGGGCATCCGCAAGGATGCCCTCTTTACTTTGGTCTAAAGCGAATCACGCGCAAACGCTTCCTTCGGCCTAATCCGGCCTTTTGTAAAGTTAGAGAATCGCCCTGGGATGCTTTAGGTGCCGCCAGTCCTTCGTGCTTTGAAAAGTTCAAATCAGCGTGTCAGGCTGGTCCCCTCCCTTGCACAACTGCGGCTTACCTGAGTAATTTATAGGAATTAGGGAATTGCTGCGATGCCCCACATCGCGGGTATCCTGAACGTAAGTGACGAGTCGTTGACCTGCTTCAATTGTTCCCCGTTACTTGAAACTACATATCAATCAACAAGGATGTAACTAAACATGAGTCGTGAGCAAATACTCGCAGCAATCGATGAAGAAATCAGCAAACTCCAGCAAGTCCGCAAACTCTTGCAAGGCTCGGGAGGCCGACTGACAACTGGTTTCTCCGGAGGTAAACCACGCGCAAAGCGCGTCCTTAGCCCTGAAGCGCGGCAGCGCATCGCTGCAGCCCAGAAGCGTCGCTGGGCAAAGCAGAAAAGAGAGGCAGCAGGAAAATAACTCGATACAATCTTCTGAATGTTGAGAGTAAAGCTTCTCCATCCTGAAGCCCGGGTTCCAACTGTCGTGCATGCTGGAAGCGACCTGGGCTTTGACCTCTATTCCATCGAAGACATCATCCTGGAGCCGGGCACCCCCGTGAAGGTTCGGACCGGTATCGCGATCGAAGGACCGCCGGGCTGGGGTTTTATCCTCGGGGACCGCTCTTCCATGGCGGCAAAAGGCGTCACATATGCCGGAGGCCGCATTGATGCGGGCTATCGGGGAGAAATCCTTGTTTGCCTTATCAACGTGAACCAGCCTCGCTACTCATTGCGAACGGTACGCAATGCCGAGGGCTGTATGACAGATGTGTTACTGGAATCCACGGACGTCAGCGTTCCCATTCATAAGGGGGATAAGATCGCACAAATGTCGCCCTTTCAGGCAAACACTCACTTTGAAGTGACCGTCGCAGAAGAACTCTCCGAAAGCTCTCGCGGAGCGAGAGGATTTGGCTCAAGTGGACGGTGAACAGGAATCTGCTGCGGGAGAGATAGGGCATGACTGCCTGATGTTTGGCCGCCATGCCCTCTGACTATTACGTTGCTCGTCTGCCGGTTATCAACCTCAAAATCCAGGTTAGGATTACAGCCCCAATGACCGCCACTATGATCGTGTATATCATGCCACCGCTGCCGGCAAAGCCAACTGCGCGCATGATAAAGCCTCCAACAATGGCGCCTGCGATTCCGACAATGATATCCATGATCGCGCCGTAACCGCTGCCCTTCATCAGTTTGCCTGTTAGCCAGCCTGCAATCAGACCGACGATAATCCACCAGATTAGAAACATTTGCCCTCCTCAGACTTCATGTATCAGTGTCTGCTGAGCTCGCCTCAGAGCTGAACACTCCATCCACCTCTCTCCGCTGCAGGCTCTTTCACAGTCATCTATGATGCCGGTTCTGCATAGACGCGCACATAATCCACGAGCATTTGTTGCGGAAAAACCGTCGTATTATCAGGTGGTCCGGGCCAGCTCCCCCCTACCGCAACATTCAGTATGAAAAAGAACTTACCGTCGTCGAATGGCCAAACCGCTCCCGGAGGCAAGCTCGACGGCGTATAAGTCGCGTATACATTGCTCGGGTCATCAACATAGTACTTGATCAGTTTCGGCGACCAAATAATTCCGAAGGTGTGAAACGCATCGGCAAACTTTTCGTTGTTCGGTAGTGTGTAGTAAGTGCCGATCTTCGTGCCCGTGAATCCCGTCCCGTGAATCGAGCCGACATTATCGGACGGAATCTTGCCAACGCTCTCCATAATGTCCATTTCGCCGCAGGCCGGCCATGGCTTTGAGGTGACGTCGTCGCCCAGAATCCAGAATGCGGGCCACATCCCTTGACCCTCCGGCATCTTGATCCGGGCTTCAATGCGCCCATACTGGAAGCTCTGTAACCCTTCGCTTGTTATCCGTGCCGAGGTATACACGCCGCTTGACGGGTTCCGTGCCACGATATGCAGATATCCATCCGTCCCGACATAGACGTTCGGCTTCTTCGGATCGCATGGTGGCGTCGATGATCCGTATGCACAGTAGGTCTCCAGCTCCTGGTTACCCCAGCCACTGGCTCCTGTGTCGTAGGTCCAGTTCGCCGGATTCGGTGCGCTCTGCATTGTCGCTCCGTTAAACTCGTCGCTCCATACTAGCGTTTCCTTTGTTACTTTGTTCCCGCCGGATAAGCTGCCTGGCGCACCTGCCGCTCCACAACAAACTGCCAGCGACAACAACACAGGAATGCAGGTCACTATACGCATTGTCCCCCTCGGATTCACGATTGGACTCACTCGTAAACCTCGACAATTATCGCAAAAACACCAAGGGACAGGCTCTAAACCTGTCCCTTTCTGCGCAATTTATCCGCGCCGGTCAGTAGCAAACGCAATCTTCCTGCCCACAATAGGAACAACACGAGCAGCTCCCGCCCGCAATCGACGGGATCACCAGGACTTCATCCCCATCCTGGAACGCATACTTCTCATTACCCAGAAAGCGGATGTCCTCGTCATTTACGTAGAAGTTGATAAAACGCCGTACCTGCCCCTGCTCATCGCGCAGGTGCGGCTTCAGCGCCGGAAACGTCGTCTCAATATCCACGATCAACTCTGGCAGATTATGCGCCTTCGACTCGATCTCCCGCGCGCCATCTGTGTGTTTCTGAAATGCATTCGGCAATACCACCTTAACGGACATTCGCCCCTCCCACTAATACACGGTCCCTTTCACGGTCCCCTTTATCACCGTCCAGCTCTTCCAGGTAAGCTTCAAAATCCGTCAGTCTCGGACGAATCGCCTGCTCCGTCTCATATGCTCCAGCCAGCGCATCCGTCGTCTTCAGCCCATTCCCGGTAATGCAGGCCACCGTCAGTTCATCCGGCTTGATGCGCCCATGCGCATACAGCCTCGCCGTTACCGCGGTCGTCACACCGCCGGCTGTCTCCGTAAACACACCCTCGGTCTCCGCCAGCTCCTGGATCGCCGACACAATCTCTACATCCGACACATCCTCGGCCCAGCCGCCGCTCTCGCGAATACACCGCGCCGCATACGGCCCGTCCGCCGGATTCCCAATCGCCAGCGATCGCGCAATCGTCGAAGGCCGCTGCGGCTCGATCGCCTCCGTGCCCGCCTTCACCGCCGTCGAAATCGGCGAGCAGCCCGTCGCCTGCGCTCCAAAGAAGCGGACTTCCTTCTCTTTCACCAGCCCCAGCTCAATCAGCTCCTTGAACGCCTTGCGAATCTTCGTAATCAGCGATCCGCCCGCCATGGGCACAACCACGTTGTCCGGCAGCCGCCATCCCAACTGCTCCGCAATCTCAAAGCCCACCGTCTTCGAGCCCTCCGCGTAGTAGGGCCGCAGATTCACATTCACAAATCCCCAGTTGAACCGCTCCGCAATCTGTGAGCACAGCCGGTTCACATGGTCGTAGTTTCCGTCAATGCGGACCAGCTTCGCGCCGTACACTTGCGTGTTCAGAATCTTCGCTGGCTCAAGGTCAGCGGGCACCAGAATGTAGGCCTTCAGCCCCAGCCGAGCCGCCTGCGCAGCCACGGCATTCGCCAGGTTTCCCGTCGACGAGCAACCGACTGTATCGAACCCGAAGATCTGCGCGTTCGCCAGCGCCACGGACACCACGCGGTCCTTGAAGCTCAGTGTCGGCAGGCATACCGCATCGTTTTTAATGAAAAGATTGTTCGCGCCAATTCGGCGTCCCAGCCGCGGCGCCTGCAGCAGTGGAGTCCACCCCGCTGGAGTCGCGGGTACATAATCCTCGGGCACAGGCAGCAGCGACTGGTAGCGCCACATGCTCGAAGGGCCCCTCGCAATCGCCTCGCGCGTAAATCTACCGCGGGCAGCCTCCAGGTCGCACTGGACCTCCAGAGGAGAAAAACAGTCCTCGCAAATCGAAAGCGGAGTATTCCCGTAGGTCTTTCCGCATTCCCGGCATCGCAATTCGTAGGCAACAGCCATTCGGTCCCTCTTTCAGAGGGGCTTGGGATACATTGCGGGCGCGTGACCTGACTCTTCTGCGTGCTGCTTACTGCTAACAACTGGATTTGGCGAGATGCGATCTTGCGTTGCATCCCCGAATCTCATGTTCCCCTCTGCCGTCTCCAGTTTTGGAGGCGCCTTCAGGAGAGAGTTGACACCGCTGTCTCAGATTGCCTGAGCCGGTTGTCGTGGCGTCACAGGGCCCGTCCCTCAGCCACTCTTCATGAAATTCAGGCTCGCTCTTTAGGAGCAAACTTGAATACTTAGTTTGTAGCATAGGCAGTTTGCCAGCGCAAGCGGTCAGATCTGCTCCTCTATCCCGGCCCGGCCGCCAATCCCGACTCGATGGCCTCCCGCACTGCTGCCATCAAATCCTCGCGGCTTGCATAGTCCCGCGGCTCAATCGGCGCATGGAAGACCACCTTCGCAACTCCCCCGCGCACCTTCAGGCTTCCCTTCGGCATCAGTTTCCCGGTTCCCATAATCGTCACCGGAACCACCGCCGCCCCGCTCTCCATTGCCAGATAAAACGGCCCCTTCTTGAACGTCAGCAGCCGCCCATCCAGCGAGCGCGTGCCCTCCACAAACGACGTAATGTGCACCCCGCCGGACGCCATTTCGCCCACAGCCGCTTCCACGCTCTCCTTGGCGCTCTCAACCGTGCCGTCCCGGCTCACTGGAATGAACGCAGCCAGCCTCATTCCATACCCAAGCACCGGAATTCGCATCAGAGACTTCTTGATAAACACCGAGGTCCGCCCCGGCAGCAACGGTAGCAGCACCGGAGGATCAAGGTTCGACGTGTGGTTCGAGAAAAACAGATATTTCTTCGCCGGATCGAGCTTCGCCTGCCACTCCGCTTCCACGCGGATTCCTGCCGCCCGCAACCCCGCGCACACAATCCCCATCGCCCAGCGATAGACCGGCGAAATATCACCCGTCACCAGCGCCCACGGTATCCCGACCAGCGCCGCCGGAATCCCCAGCGTCAGGTACACCGCCAGCAACACCAGCGCGCGCAAGTCTCAGCCTCGTCCGGCTGCCGCCAGCTTCCGCAGCCGCTCCGGCAGCTTTTCATAAATGCCGTCAAAGCCGCCGTTCGACAGGATCGCGACTACATCTCCTTCGCGCAGCTCTGGCGCAATCTTCTTCACAATCGCGTCTGCATTCTGCAACAGCGCCGCATCCCGCCCGGCCGCAACCAGCGCCTTCACCACGCGCTCCGGATGCATTCTCTCTTCCGCCGGGATGCTCTCCAGCTTGAACACCCCCGCTATCACCACGCGATCCGCCAGCGACAGGCTCTCCACCAGCTCACGCTCGAACACATTCCGCCGCAGCGTATTCGAACGCGGTTCCAGCACAGCCCATAGCCGTCGCGTCGGATATGCCTCCCGCAGCGCCTTCAGCGTCTCCCGAATTGCGGTCGGATGATGCGCAAAATCGTCGATGATCGTCACGCCGTCTACCTCGGCCCGTACCTCCAGCCGCCGCTTCACGCTCTCAAAGGTCGCCAGCGCCTCCGAAATCGCACCCAGCGTAATCCCCTGCCCAAACGCCAGAGCCGCTGCCGCGGCCGCATTCAGAGCGTTATGCGCGCCCGGCATCTGCAACATGAACTCGCCCCATGCCTGCCCTTCGCGCCGCACCTTCCACCGGCTCTCCGTTCCCGCGTGCGTCAGCTCCTCAACCCGCCAGAACGAGTCCGGCTTAAACCCATAGCGCTCCACCTTGCAGAACGCCTTGCTGACGCACTCATCCACATTCGGCGCACCGTCATACGCCACAATCCGTCCACGCCGCGGAACCAGATTCACCAGCCGCTTGAAGGCAGTCTTCACCGCGTCCAGATCGCGATAGATGTCCGCATGATCGAACTCCACATGCGTCAGAATCAGCGCGTCCGGAAAATAATGCATGAACTTCGGCCCTTTATCAAAGAATGCCGTATCGTATTCATCACCTTCCAGAATCAGTGGCCCACGCCGTCCGTGGCCAGTCTCCCGCAGTTGAAAGCTTGTCCCAAAGTTCTCCGCCACGCCACCAATCAGAAACGACGGAGCCAGCGCCCCATCCCCGCGTGACGCGACCTCGTAAATCCACGCCAGCATGCTCGTCGTCGTCGTCTTGCCATGCGTTCCCGCCACCACCAGCGACTCGCGCCCCGTCACAAACTCATCGTGAATCACCTGCGCCAGCGACGTGAACGGAATCCGCTCATCCAGCACATATTCCAGCTCCGCATTGCCGCGCGAAATCGCGTTGCCCACAATCACCAGGTCCGGGCGCGGCTCCAGATTCTTTTCCGCAAATGGCTCGGCAACTCGAATCCCCAGCTCTCGCAGCAAGTCCGACATCGGCGGATACGCCGCCTGGTCCGACCCCGTCACGCGATGTCCCTTCAGTTGCAGCAGTCCTGCCAGCGACGCCATCGCCGTCCCGCAAATCCCGATCAAATGGATGTGTTTTTGCCCTTGCATCTCCCTCAACCTTGCACCGCCGGCTCCAGATACCTGAGCACCGGCTCGCCCTCCAGCATCAGCTCCGCGCGAATCCCCAGCGGCAG
>JASHUR010000357.1 GCA_030039895.1 Acidobacteriaceae bacterium
GGCTGCACTGCTCGAATTGTTTCGCTGGATTCTGACTTCCGGCCAGAAGGAGTGTTCCGCAC
Organism: Acidobacteriaceae bacterium; assembly: GCA_030039895.1. GTDB lineage: Bacteria > Acidobacteriota > Terriglobia > Terriglobales > Acidobacteriaceae > Silvibacterium. Next base: position 63 of record JASHUR010000357.1, read on the forward strand.
TGGGTTATGTACCGCTTCCACGCGAAACCGCCGAGAGCGAGCTCCGGCTGCTTGGCGGGCCATAGTCCGGCTGGACTGCTTTATTGTGTGCTTCTCGCTGGGGTGTGGACGATGGCAGCGCGGAGCATGATCAGAGCCTGCGTTGCGTGGGTCTCGGCGCGCGCGTGCCAGGAAGTTTCCTGCCATACTGTTGGGGTGGAGGTGATCGTAACGATGCGTATTGCAGAAAATGTTACCGAGCTGATCGGCAAGACTCCGCTGGTGAAACTGAACCGCGTGACCAAGGGCTGCCGGGGTACAGTTGTCGCAAAACTGGAGAGCGCGAACCCGATGAGCTCGGTGAAGGACCGCATTGGCCTTGCCATGGTTGAGGCGGCGGAGCGCGACGGCCGGATTACGCCTGGGAAAACCGTGCTGGTTGAGCCGACGAGCGGCAACACCGGAATCGGACTGGCGCTGGCGGCGGCGGTAAAAGGCTATGAGCTAGTACTGACCATGCCGGAGACGATGTCAGTGGAGCGCCGCGTGCTGTTGCTTGCTTTTGGCGCACAGCTGGTGCTTACGCCGGGGCCGCTGGGCATGAAGGGCGCGATTGCGAAAGCGCAGGAGGTTTTGCAGAAGACCCCGAATGGATACATGTTGCAGCAATTCGACAACGCCGCAAATCCGGCGATCCATTACGCAACGACCGGACCTGAGATCTGGGACGACACGGAGGGCCGCGCGGACATCCTGATTTCGGGCGTAGGCACGGGCGGCACGCTGACCGGAGTCAGCCGATATATTAAGGAGCGCAAGCCCGGATTTCGCACCGTAGCGGTTGAGCCAAAGGACAGCCCGGTGCTCAGCGGAGGCAAGCCGGGACCGCACAAGATTCAGGGAATCGGCGCTGGGTTTGTTCCCGGAGTGCTGGATACGGCATTGATCGACGAGGTCGTTCAGGTCTCGAATGAAGACGCAATCGACATGGCCCGGCGGCTTCCGCATGAGGAAGGATTGTTTGTGGGCATTTCGTCGGGCGCGGCGGTGTGGGCTGCGCTTGAGGTGGCCCGCAGGCCGGAGAGCGCGGGGAAGATGATTGTTGCGATTATTCCGAGCTTTGGCGAGCGCTACCTTTCGACCGCCCTGTTTGAGCCTCTGCGGCAGGAAGCGCTGGCGCTGCCGACAGTGCCGGCGGAAGTGTAAGAGGAGAAGCGACCAGCGATGGGACGCCTGGCCGAAGACATACGCTCGGTCCGAGAACGGGACCCGGCTGCCCGATCTGTGTTGGATGCGTTGCTGTGCTATCCGGGCCTGCACGCCGTGTGGGGGCACAGAGTCACCAGTGTGCTGTGGCGTGCAAAACTGCGCCTGCCCGCGCGCGTACTGGCGCAGTGGATACGGTTCTTCACCGGCATTGACATCCATCCAGCGGCAAAGCTGGGACGGCGGCTCTTCATCGATCACGGGCAGGGAGTGGTGATTGGTGAGACAGCCGTGGTGGGCGATGATGTGACGCTGTATCAGGGCGTGACGCTGGGCGGAACGGGCAAAGTGCGCGGCAAGCGGCATCCGACCCTGTGCGACCGCGTGTTTGTGGGCAATAACGCGAACATCCTGGGCGACATTACGATTGGGGAGAACTCGCGCGTGGGCGCGGGATCGGTTGTGCTGCAGGATGTTCCGCCGAATTCGACTGTTGTGGGCGTGCCCGCGCACATCATCTATCGCGAAGGCCAGCGCGTGCTGATTACCGACCCTCGCGAGGTAAAGGACCCGCTTTCGGACGCAGTCATTGCGCTTTCAAACCGCGTGGAGGAACTGGAAGCGCGGGTCCGCGAGCTATGCGGCGAGCAGGCGCGGGCGGCTGCGCGAAATCCGCTGACGGCAGAAGAAGAAGAGCGAACGCATTATCGGGAGGAACTCCACAAGCTGCGAGATTATGTGCAGATGGGAGAGGGTATTTAAGGCATTTTCGGCAACACACCAAATCAGAAAATGCTTTAGACCCGAGAGCGAGCAACGCGTAGAAGGCAAAACTGAACTGCGTGGAAATAATTCAGCCGCCTGAGTCAGATACAACACAGGCGGCTGTCTTGCTTCAGCCGGTTCTCATCGAGTCATGGCGTAGTGCACCTGCTCCTCAATGGCAGAGATCTGCACGGGCTTTTGATGCGCGCGTGCCAGCGCGGAGTTGACGCGACTGAGGCCTGTCTTCTTGAACTGGTCCCAGTCCTGGATCTTCTGCTGCGCAACGTTGCTCATCTCCTTAAAGATGACGATGGCCTGCGAGGGAGCCGTTCGGTCGCCGCTCTCCACCATGCGGAGCGCAGCGCCCAGACCGGCATTGGCCTGAGCAAGACCCGGCTGTTCTGCCTCTCCTCCGCTGATGGCGTGCAGCTGCGCAAGCGCACTGTGCACGGCACGGTTGAGATCAGGCGGATTGCTTTGGGCGTTGGCTTCGAGTTTTTTCAACTCACTCTCTACGCTTTGGAGCTCGGCCATGGCCTTGCGGGCCGCAAGCGACTGCTGATAAATCAGGGTCGCCAGCGAATATTGCTGGACGAGCACCTGCTGCGTCGCGGAGCAGCGCGGGTCCATGGTGACGCGCAGCGGCTGCTGCATGGCGACACCATCGACGGTGAGCCGCACGGTGTATTCTCCGGGCGGAACACGCGGACCTGCCGGAACACCTGCACCTTCGTCATCGTCATCCATGGCTGAGCCCGAGCCCCCGGAGTGGAGGTCCCACACAAAGCGATGCTCGCCGGCGGCGGTCTCAAGCGCCTGGGGCTTGGGGAACCAGCGCTCGGCAATGGGCAGCAGCGGACGCTTGACAGTGGTTTTCTCGGCGCTGGAGTAGTGGCGGATGACATGGCCTTGCGCATCGAGAATCTGCAAGATCACGTTTTGCGCTTCGCCGTGCAGGTAGTAGTCAAGGATGGCGCCGTCGGGTGGATTGTTCGCTTGCGGCTCCTCCGGCGGAAGCGGCGTGCCAAGGAAGCTATCATTGTCCACGCGTACCGCAGTGGGCGGAGCAAAGAGGTATGTCTGTTTGTTCTGCGCGGCGGCAGCCTGACGCAGCGGCGCGATGTCGTCGAGCACCCAGAAGGAGCGTCCGTGTGTGGCAACGATAAGGTCGCTGCCGTGAATGTCCATATCGCGAACAGACGAAACGGGCAGATTGAGCTGCAACGGCTGCCAGTTGGCTCCGCCGTCGAAGGAAACGAAGATGCCGAATTCAGTCCCGGCATAGAGCAGGTTCTTCTGCACTGGATCTTCACGGACAGCGCGCAGGAAATCATGCGATGGAATGCCGTTGACGGAGAGCTTCCAGGTCTTGCCGTAGTCGTGCGTGATGTAAAGGTAGGGTTTCTGGTCGTCGAGCCGATGGCGGTCAACGGCGGCGTAGGCCGTTGCAGGGTCGAAGTGGGAGGCCTCGATGAGGGAAATCTTGCTCCAGGGCGAGAGGCCCGGCGGAGTAACGTTTTTCCAGGTTTTGCCGCCATCGATGGTCAGATGAATTAGTCCGGTATCGGAGCCGACCCAGATTTCATCCGCGTTCAGGGGCGAGGGCGCAATGGTGTAAACCACGCCGTAGCCGCGCTGCATCGCGTTTGCTTCTGTGGTGGGGCCGCTCTCAGGCGCGCCGGGGACTGTGCCGGTGAGGTCAGGGCTGATCTGCCTCCAGTGCAGGCCGCCGTCGACAGTCTTCATCACGTACTGGGTGCCGAGGTAGAGCGAGGTCTTGTCCGCAGGCGAGAAGACGAGCACAGGTGTCCAAGGATCGCGGTAGCGGCGCTTGTTGATGGCGAGGTCGAAGCCGCCGAGGGGCCACGGCGTAATGTTCTGGCTGAAGGAGGTACGCCGGTTAAAGCGCTGCACCTCTCCGTAGGTTCCGGAGAGATAGATGATGTCCTCGTCCTTCGGGTCAATGGCGATGTAGCCGCTTTCGCTGCCTCCCGGCAGGAACCAATCACGCGTGTCGATCTTCTGATGATCGGACCGGCTGTAGATGGCGATGGCTCCGCTGTCCTGCTGCGCGCCGTAGATTGCATACGGGAAGCGATGGTCCGTGGTGACGTGGTAGAGCTGCGCCGTAGGCTGGTTGTACCAGGTCGTCCAGGTTTTGCCGTGGTCAATGCTGATGGTCGCGCCCTGATCGACGCCCAGCACCATGTGGTTGGAGTTCTTCGGATCGATCCAGATTTGATGGTAGTCGTCGCCGCCCGGAGCTCCGCGCACTATCTGGATGGTCTTGCCTCCGTCTTCGGTGCGGTAGAGCGCGACGTTGGGAATGTAGAGGACGTCAGGGTTGTTGGGATCAATGGCCAGAGCCATGAAGTACCAAGCGCGGCTGGTGAGGCGCGGATCGGTATTGACCAGCTTCCATGTATCACCGCCGTCGTCGGAGCGGTAAAGGCCGGAGTGGCTGGCGCAGTCGATGGTGACATAGACGCGGCGGCCTTCAGCGCCGACGGCGATGCCAGTGCGTCCCCACGCTTCTGTGGGCAGACCGTGGCCGGAGATTTCCGTCCAGTGTTCGCCGCCGTCGGTGGAGCGGTAGAGCGCGTTGCCCGGGCCTTCGAGCGGTGCATAGGTGCTCCAGGTGGGGCGATGCGCATTCCAAGTTGCGGCGAACAGGATCTGCGGCTTCGAGATGGCCATAGCGAGATCCGCGATTCCGACGTCGGGACCCTTGTCGAGCACGCGCTGCCAGTGCGCGCCGCCATCAGTGGATTTGTAGACCCCTCGCTCGTCGCTGGGGCCATACGCGTGGCCGAGGGCGCCTACATAGACGATGTTGGCGTTGGTGGGATCGACCAGAATGCGGCTGATCTGTCGCGTATTCGCAAGTCCAATGTTCTTCCACGTCGCACCGCCGTCATCGCTGCGGTAGACTCCGTCGCCGGAGGCCAGATCGGAGCGGATATCGGATTCGCCGGTGCCGACATAGATCACATTCGGATCGGAAGGAGCCACGGCAATCGCGCCAATCGAGGCCACGGGCTCGTGGTCGAAGACTGGCTTCCAGACTGTGCCTGCGTCGGTCGTCTTCCATACACCGCCATCGACACCGCCAAAGTAGAATGTCCCGTTGCTTCCGGGCACTCCGCTCACGGCGACGACGCGCCCGGCGCGGAACGGGCCGACCAGCCGCCAGCTCAATCCATTGAAGAGCTGCGGCGAGAGAGACTGCGCTGCCAACACTGCCGGCGCAGACACAAGGACTGCGAGAAGAGACAAACAAAGACGCAGACGGCCAACGGGCGCGGAGGACAGGCTTTTCATGGATTCATTGATTGTGAGGGCAAACCCGGCAGGAAGCAAGACAGGTTGGGGCAAAATCTGGCGGCAATGCAAAAAATAGGCGATGCTATATAGATACACAGATGAGCGCTGATATCTTCCGGAAGCTGAACTTGTTATTGCTCTGTTGTATGGGGCTACTGACCGCCATTGCTGCTACAGCACAAACACCCGACACTGCTGCGCTGCGCGGCGTGGTAAGCGGACCCGACGGCGCGCCGCTCGCCGGAGTCATGCTTACGATCCAGGACCTTCACCATCATGTGATCCAGGTGATCCGTACAGGCGCCAAGGGCGATTTCGCTGCCGAAGACCTGCCTGCGGGGAGCCCTCTGATTGTGGAGTCAAACTACCCCCACTTCGCAACGATCACCTCAGAGCCGACGGTACTGGCTGCGGGAACGACAGTAGGCATGCAAATCAGCATGCAACTTGAAGCGGCCCACGAGGTGGTGCATGTGATCGGAGCAGCCGGCGGCGTTCGCACAGATGAGCCGCAGATGGGCATTCACCTGATGGGAGAGCAGGCGAGGAGCACACCGTTGCTGAACCGGCGCATAACCTCGCTGCCGCTGCTGAATTCCGCGAACCTGCCAGCGATCAATCAGGGCGACATTTTTATGAATCAGACCCTCTTCACCGCGAACGGGACCGGACGCCGTCAGACCTGGTTCGAGGTGGATGGCGCGAATGCCAACGATATGTGGGGACGGCAAACGATCTTTACCAATGTCCCGCTTGATTCAATTGCCGAGATGACCGTGCTGGACGATGCCTTTGCCGCAGACTATGGATTCGGAGAAGGGGCGGTGGTCAACATCGTGACGCGCAGCGGCAGCGACCACTATCACGGCGATGTGCTCGGGTTGTGGCGGCCCTCTGCTCCGGAGGCAAAGCTCTCCGGCTTTACAACAACAACCGCCGCCAGCGGAAACGACATCACGAATGACACCCTGGCGCAGGGCGCGGCCACTTTCTCAGGACCGCTCACGCCGGCCGGGCGCACTTATTTTCTCGCCTCTGGAGAATACAGCTATCAGAACCGCGCCTCTCCGGTCACATCACCCATCGAACCCGGCAACTACATCGGGCATTATCGCGATCTGTTGGGCTCGCTGCGGCTCGACCGCATGATTCGCGCCGGGCAACGCGTGTTTTTCCGGGGCTCAGCGGACGGCTTTTTTGATACAAACCCCAATGGAATTGTGGGCGGCAACAGCATGCCGAACGTGGCGCGGGTCTTTCACCGCAAGACCTACACCGCTGAGTTTGGAGACACCACAGTCCTGAGCAGCAGCATGGTGAACGACGCGCGGCTGGAGTTCCAGCTTGCTTCGCCGATTACGCAGTTTTCCCCCGTGGTTTATGGCACAGAGTATACGGTCCCGATCTCCACAGGAGGCACGTTCACTTCGGGCACGTCGCAGTCGGCACTGCTGCTCAACCGGCAGTTTGAGGCCGTGGACACACTCACCAAGACGTGGGGCGGAAACTCGCTGGATGTGGGCTTTGACGTGATCCATGCGCGCAACGGCGGCAACAGCAAGGAGTTCGGCGGCCCGATTTACGATGGACACTTAACATACAACACCTGCACGCAGGCGCTTACGTATTGCGAGAGTTCCGCGTACCTGGACAACATCGCCAATGTGCAAAGCTACACTCAGAGCTACGGCAACGCCAACTATGTTGTGGACGACACGCTGGCTGCGGTCTTTGCGCAGGACGATGCGCACCTGACCCCTGACTTTACGTTGAATCTGGGCCTGCGATACGAGGTGCAGACGTTTACCGATGCGCGCACTGACCTGGCTCCGCGAGTAGGCTTTGCCTATAACGTTGCCGGCCACGGAACTACGACGGTACGTGGCGGCTTCGGGATTTACGATTCGCAGGTGGTTGACAACTCTGAAGCGAATTACGCGCTGACGGGTCCGACCGGCGTTTTCAACTATACGGCTGCGCCCGGACAGGCAGGCTTTCCAGCCAGCGTAAGTGATGTGCCGCTTCCCGCATTTCCGCCGGGCGCGACCGTGCCGTTGCGCAGTCTGTACATTCGTCCCGGGCGAGCGAGCTACTACAACAAGTTCTTTCCGACGAGCACACTGGTTGGCTACCCCAATGCGCTGAAGAACCCGTACAACGAGCAATGGACGCTGGGAGTTCAGCGGCAACTGGCTCCCATGTGGGTGCTCAGCGTGAACTATCTGGGCTCGCATACGCTGAAGATTGTGCGGCCGCTGGATGTGGATGCGCCATCGTCGTTCATACGCACTCAGCCCGGCCAGGTCCGCAGCGCGCAGGCGGCGAATTGCACGCGCCCCTACTGGATCGCCTGGTACGCGGAAAAGGGCACGGCCTGCAATCCGGCCAGCAGCTCAGGGGCAGAGCCGCCTTACAGCGTGATCCAGAGCGATGTAAACGACGGTGTGGCCTACTACGAAGCACTGGATGCGAATCTGAGCTATCACGCCGCCAACGGCTCGGCTCTGCTGGCCAGCTACACCTACTCGCATGCTCTGGACAATGTCGATCCCGATGTTCCCAGCCAGAACCCGAACGATCCTTTGATGACCGGAGGAGCGGAACTGGGCAATGCCATCTTTGACCAGCGGCACCGCGTGGTCTTGAGCGGTGTGTATGCCGCGCCGTTCGGCTTTACCGCAGGAGGCATTGCAACCCTCGCAGGCGGACTGCCCTATAACTACGTGACTGGAGTGACGAACAGCGGCGATACCGGAGCCACCACGGACCGTCCGGTGATCAACGGAGTTGTAGTAGGCCGGAACACGGGACGCGGCACGGCCATCTATGATGTTTCACCGTTTATAGGCAAACGCATCACACTGGTCACGGAACGGCTGCATGCCAATCTGCGCGCAGAGGCCTTTAACGTGCTGAACCATCGGAATGTGGTCGGGTTCAGCGGCACGTATGGAAACGGCGCGACGCCGGGCGCAGGTTTTGGCGAGCCCTTGACGGGCATCACCAATCAACTGCCGGCGCGGGAGATGCAGTTCTCCGCTCAGCTCGAGTTTTGATTGCTGCGCGTACAATTTTTAGCGTATTCATACGCGCCGCCTGCATGCGGCCAAAGAGGAAAGCAACCAAATGATGGAAGGACGTCGAGTATTGCATCTCCTGCTTGCCGCTGCTGTCGCAGGCGGAGCATTGTTTGTCCCAGCTGAGCGCCTGGCTGCCCAGACCGTTATGCCGGACCTTAACTGGCGAATGATCGGGCCGTTCCGTGGAGGGCGCACGCGAGCCGCAGCCGGAGTTCCCGATACGCCGAATGTGTTTTATGTAGGCCAGGTGGATGGCGGCGTGTGGAAGTCGACAGACTATGGCCGCACCTGGCATCCGATCTTCGATCATGAGGACACGCAATCGATCGGGGCCATTGCGGTCGCTCCCTCGAATGACAACATCATTTATGTGGCAAGCGGAGAAGGGCTGCACCGGCCTGATCTGTCAGTAGGAGACGGGATCTATCGCTCTGACGATGCGGGCAAGACATGGACGCATCTGGGGCTGCGCGACAGCCAGCAGATTGCCGCGCTCGCGGTCGATCCAGCAAACCCGAATCGGCTGTTCGCGGCGGTGCTTGGACATCCCTATGGTCCAAACCCACAGCGCGGGATCTTTCGTTCGGAGGACGGCGGCAAAACGTGGAGCAAGGTCCTTTATAAGAACGAGAGCACGGGCGGGTCGGATGTTGTGATTGACCCGAAGAATCCGCAGATTGTATACGCGTCCCTTTGGGGTGAGAGGCTGGGCCCATGGGAGGACGGCAACGAGTACGACACGACTGACGGCGGCTTGTTCAAGTCGACCGACGGAGGCACAACCTGGAAGCAACTGAAGAACGGACTGCCTGACAATCTGGTGCAGATCAATGTCGCAGTCGCGGCCAGCGATCCGCAGCGGCTGTACGCTACGGTGTCGACGACCACGATGAGCGGCTACGCAAACGCGAAGGGGCTGGGTGTTTACCGGTCTGATGATGGAGGCATGTCGTGGCGGAGGATCACGGATGATCCGCGCCCGGCGATGAAGATCGGCGGCGGCGACCTGCCAGTGCCGGTCGTAGACCCGAAGAATCCGGACATTGTGTACAGCACGAGCATCGTGACGTGCCGCTCCACGGATGGCGGAAAGACGTGGATCAGCCTCAAGGGCGCGCCAGGTGGAGACGATTACCAGAACCTGTGGATCAACCCGCTGAATCCGAACATTCTGCTGCTGGTAAGCGATCAGGGAGCCGAGGTCAGCGTGGACGACGGCAAGACCTGGAGCTCGTGGTACAACCAGCCCACGGCGCAAATCTACCATGTGGCGGCGACCAACACATTTCCCTACCAGGTGTGCGGGGGCCAGCAGGAAAGCGGCTCCGTGTGCATCGCGAGCCGCGGCAACGACGGCGAGATCACCTTCAGAGAATGGCATCCGGTGGGCATCATTGAATATGGCTACGCCGCGCCGGACCCGCTGCATCCGAAGATTGTTTATGGAGCTGGGCGCATGGAAGTGTCGCGCTATGACATGGTGACAGGGCAGGTGCAGAACATATCGCCGCTGCCGGTCAATAAGAAGGGCTTCCGCGCCGACCGGACTGAGCCGATCCTGTTTTCTCCCGTCGATCCTCACGTCCTTTATTACGCAACCAACCATCTCTTCAAAACAACGGACTACGGGCACACCTGGCAGATCATCAGCCCCGACCTGAGCCGGGAAAAAACGGGCCAGCCGCCGTCCGTGCCCGAGCTGACGCCGAAGCAGCAAGACGAGCGGCGCGGCGTAATCTACTCGGTCGCCGCGTCCTACAAGACCACCCAGACAATCTGGGCAGGGACCGATGACGGCCTTGTGTGGATTACGCGCGACGGCGGATCGCACTGGACAAATATCACGCCGCCCGGCATTGCAGCGTGGAGCAAGATTGCGCAGATCGACGCATCGCGCTTCGACGACAACACGGCGTATGTAGCTGTGAACGGGATGCGCATTAATGATCTTCGCCCGCACGCCTATGTTACGCACGACGGCGGCAGGACGTGGAAGGACATCAGCGCCGGGCTGCCCGATGACGCTCCTGTGAATGCAGTACGCGAGGACCCGGTGCAGCCGGGGCTGCTGTATGCCGCGACACAACGCGCCGTGTGGACTTCGTTTGACGACGGTGCGCACTGGCTGCCTCTGCAATACAACCTGCCGCACACCTCGATGCGCGACCTGCTGGTGAAGGACAACGATCTGATTGTGGCAACACACGGGCGCTCGTTCTGGATTCTGGACGATGTGGCTCCGCTGCGCGAGCTGGCGGCGGATGCAGGCGGGAAGCTGCCGATGTTGTTCAAGCCCGCTCCGGCGTGGCGCATCCGGCGCGACACCAACACCGACACGCCTCTGCCGCCGGAAGTTCCGGCGGGAGCGAATCCGCCGAACGGGGCGATCATCGATTATTATTTGCCGCATGGCGCGACCGGACTGGTGACCTTGGAGATTCTAGACAGCAACGGCAAGGTGCTGCGCCGCTACACAAGCGGTGATCCGGTTACGCCGACGCCGAAGGAGCTGCGGACCAACCTGATTCCGCCATACTGGCCGGAGATCAACGGCCCACTGCCGGCGACAGCCGGAATGCATCGCTGGGTGTGGGACCTGCACGAGACCGCGCCCACGGCGACGAACTACAGTTATCCCATTTCGGCGGTCCCGCATCGCACGCCGCAAACCCCGCAGGGACCGCTGGTGCTGCCCGGCACGTACACCGTGCGGCTGACAGCGGATGGACACAGCGAGTCAGAGCCCGTGCTGATCAGGATGGATCCGCGCGTGCACGTGTCAACGGCAGATTTGGAGACGCTGCACAACGCGCAAGAAGAGATGGCTGCATCGCTCAGTGCCCTGGCAACGGCCGACATGGCTGCACATTCGGTGAACGAGCAGGTGAACGCTCCGCAGAACAGCGCAATCTCAATCCAGCTCGCACCATACCGCGCTGCGCTCAAGACATTGCTGGATGGAACAGAGCCGGAGGCGGCAAAGCAAAGGCCGGGCATCGATGAAGTCACCGGCGACGCCTCGCAGCTTTATGACCAGCTGCAGCAGGCTGATGCCGCGCCAACGGTGCCGCTCCTGAATGCCTCAGCGCATGTAGAAGCAGAAGGCAAGGAGGTGCTTGCCATCTGGGAGGAATTCCAGCAGAAGCAACTGCCGAAGCTGAACCAGATGCTGAACGACGCGCACCGCCCGCCGATCGACCTGAAGCGCCCGCCAGAGAACATGCCGGAGCGGGGAGACGAAGACTAACGGCTGAAACCAGACGAGACCCCCTGTGCATGTCGGCGAAAACAGGGGGCTGACTGGAATTGCGCGGCGTTTTGTGACTTGATTTAACGCGTGCGCAGCCCAAAGACCTTGAGGTCGATTGCGTCGGCCATCGCCTGATAGCCCGCGTCATTCGGATGCAGGTGATCGCCTGAGTCGTACTTAGGATCAAAGCGCTTCGGGTCCTCGGGATCGCGCGTCACCTTGTCAAAATCAACCACGGCGTCAAAGGTCCCGCTGGTGCGAATCCAGTCATTGACCGCTTCCCTCACCTGCTCACCCTCCGTCGAGTAATAGTCTGCACCCTGATACGGGGTGAGTGTGGCCCCAATGACCTTGATGCCGTGCTCGCGCGCTTGCTCGGCCATTTGCTTCAGTCCCAGCTCAAGCTGTGCTGCGGTCACAGCGTCGTCCGGGTTGCGAAGATCATGCAGCGCGCCAATATCATTGATGCTCTCAAGAATGATGAGATAGCGAACATCGCTCTGCGCAAGTACGTCGCTGTCAAAGCGCTTCATGGCGCTGGGTCCCCAACCGTCGTTGAGCACTCGGTTGCCGCTGATGCCTTCGTTGAGCACTCCCACATGCTCCAGGCCGGGAGTGTGATTGAGCCGTACGGCGAGATCGTCCGGCCAGCGTCGATTCTCGTTCGGCGTAGACTGCCAGCCATCCGTAATGGAGTCTCCGAGAGCAACGATGGCGCGGGATCCGCCCACCGTCTGCACGTCCACACCATCAAAGAAGTACCAGGAGGGCAGCACTTTTGCCTGAGACAGGGCAGTGGAGCCGGGCACATCTCCGTGAGTTACGTAGTTGTTTTGATTGGCAAGATCATGAAAGGTCTCGCTCCGCATGTTCTGTGAAGGGACATAGAAGCTGACCGCAACATTCGAGAGCGCGGGAACGTCGAGATGGACGGGATCAGAGTACATGACAGCTCCGGCGGGAATGCGCACCGTGTCCGATCCGTCGAAGGTCAGCGCGTGGTCGGTCTCTTTCTGAATTGACGATTCTCCCGCGCTGAGCGCGATGTGCGCGTCGCGGATGGTCAGCGGGTCCGTGCCATACCTGTTCGTAAAGCGGACGCGAACGACGGAACCTCCAATTGAAACGTGCGCGATCTCGCGAAGCGTAGTGTCGGAAAGCGGGATGCGGCTCGATCCGTTCTCAACCGGCATGGGAGAAGCAGCCCATGTACCGACCCATTGCGGGTGTGGCATCTGTGCATGTGCAACCAGACTTGCCGGAAGCAGAAGCGCGGAAGAAATAAGAAGCGCAAGGCAGCGGGAATTGAGTATCAGTGCCGACAAGGTTTTCTCCTTTGTGTCAGAAATTGTGAAAGGGCGAGACATGCCGACGAACTGGTGGTGCTCCGGGCGAAATTTTACTGAATGCGATATGAGACTCGCCACAAGGGCAAATTGCTGTGCGCGTCGACTACTGCGCATTACAGAATTTGAGCGTATACGCAGTGTCAGGCACGAAAGGGTGCTGGATGAGGCCGAGACCGTTCAGCTGTTCGTACATCTGGGCCCAGCGCGCGGCGGTCATGGTTCCGAGCTGC
>JASHUR010000358.1 GCA_030039895.1 Acidobacteriaceae bacterium
GCGCTGCTGGGCATGGAGTGCGTGGTCTACATGGGCGAAGAGGACATGCGGCGGCAGGAGCTGAATGTGTATCGCATGCGGCTGCTGGGCGCTGAGGTGCGCGGGGTGAACTCAGGCTCGAAGACTCTGAAGGATGCGATCAATGAAGCGATGAGGGACTGGGTGACGAATGTGAGGACGACGCATTATCTGCTGGGGAGCGTGCTGGGCGCGCATCCGTATCCGGCGATGGTGCGAGACTTCCATCGCGTGATCAGCAAGGAGGCGCGGCTGCAGATTCTGGAGAAGGAGGGACGGCTGCCGACGGCGATCATCGCCTGCGTGGGCGGCGGATCCAATGCGATCGGCGCATTCTACGAATTCATCCCCGACGCGAACGTGAGGCTGATTGGAGTGGAAGCTGGAGGACGCGGCAAGGGGCTGGGCGAGCATGCGGCGCGGTTCGAAGGCGGCGTGCCGGGCGTGCTGCAGGGAACGTATTCGTATGTGCTGCAGGACGAGAACGGGCAGATCGCGCTGACGCATTCGGTTTCCGCCGGATTGGACTATGCATCGATTGGCCCGGAGCATGCGGCGCTGCATGATTCAGGGCGCGCGGAGTACGTAAGCGCGAGTGACAATGCGGCGCTGGAGGCGACGGTGACGCTGGCACGGACCGAGGGGATTCTGCCGGCGCTGGAGAGCGCGCATGCGGTAGCGGAGTGCATCCGCGTGGCCCCGACGATGGGACGCCATGAAATCTTAATCATCAACCTTTCAGGACGCGGCGATAAGGACATGGGCATTCTGTCGCGCGAGCTGAAGCTGAAGGGAGCGTAGGAAGTGCCGATCAAGTTTGCCGGAAAGCCCGGCCTGGTGGCCTATTTGACGGCCGGCGACCCCGACTTAAAAACAACACTGGCGATTGCGATTGCCGCAATCGACGCGGGCGCGGACGTGATCGAACTGGGCGTTCCGTTCAGCGATCCGCTGGCCGACGGGCCGGTGATTCAGCGAGCCAGCGAGCGGGCGCTGAAGCACGGCACCAGGTTGAGCGATGTGCTGACGATTGCGAAGCAACTGAGGACAGCCAGGCCGGAAGCGGGGCTGGTGATTTTTACGTACTTCAATCCTGTGCTGCGGTTTGGGCTGGAGAGGTTTTGCGCAGCCGCTGAAGAGGCCGGGGTGGACGGCGTGCTGGTAACGGACATGATTGTGGAAGAGGCGGACGAGTATTTGGCGTGTTTGGAACGGCACAAGCTTGCCCCGATTTTCCTGGCGGCTCCGACCAGTCCGGATGCGAGGCTCGAAAAGATTGCAGCCGCCTCGAAAGGATTTGTGTATGCGATTTCGCGCGTGGGCATCACGGGGACACAGCAGTCGCTGGCCGCGGATGCCGAGCAACTGGTAGCACGGCTGCGGCGATATACCAAGCTGCCGATTGCGGTGGGTTTCGGCGTGTCGAATGCGGAGCACTTTGCCGCAGTGGGCGAGTTTGCCGATGCGGCAGTGGTGGGCAGCGCTCTGGTGGCGACGATTGAGAAATCAGAACCGGCGGAAGCGCCCAGCTCGATTGCACGATTTATCAAGGGCCTGCGGGCACCGGCGATGCAGGCCCGTTAATTTCATCGATGGATACCAGAGACACAAACGGCAACGCGGCAGATGACGCGCACCGGAGGATGGGAGAAGGCATGGATATTACAGACTGGCGAGTGAAGATCGACGAAATTGACCGGCAGATTGTTGCGCTGATCAGCGAGCGGGCAGCAGCGGCAAAAGAGATCGGGAAGCTGAAGCGATCGACATCGCTGCCGGTTTATGAACCGAATCGTGAGCGCGTGATTTTTGAGAACGTGCGCGCCGCCAACAAAGGACCACTGCCGGACATTGAGCTGACGCACATCTACGAACGCATTATCGACGTAATGCGCGCGCTCCAGAAAAATGAGCTGGCTTCGCAGGAGAAGCCCACGGACGGGAACCAGTAATTGCAGACGCGCGAGGACGCGCAGGACAGGACGAAGACACCATGATTGTTGCAATGCAGGAAAAAGCCACCGAAGAGCAGATACAGACCGTAGTGGAACGCATGGTCTCGATCGGCTTTAACGTTCACCGCACGACAGGCGAGCGACAAACGATTCTGGCGGGAGTAGGCACGCCGGGACAGTTTGACCACAAGGATTTTGAGCTGCTTCCCGGAGTCGCCGAGGCAGTGCGCATCTCGTCGCCTTACAAGCTGGCTGGACGCGGATTTCGCCCGGAGGGTACGATTGTGCACTTTCCGAATGGGGTGGCGATCGGCGGACAGGAAGTAGTGGTGATGGCGGGGCCGTGCTCAGTGGAGAGCCGCGATCAAATTTTCAAGGCAGCGACGCAGGTGAAGGCCGCAGGCGCGAAGTTTTTGCGCGGAGGCGCGTTCAAACCGCGGAGCTCACCATACTCTTTCCAGGGGATGGGGCTGGAGGGGTTGAAGCTGCTGCGCGAAGTCGCCGATGCGACGGGGCTGCTGGTGATCAGCGAGGTCATGGAGATTTCGCAGATTCCCCTGATGCTGCCGTACATCGATTGCTACCAGGTGGGCGCGCGCAATATGCAAAACTTTAATCTGCTGCGCGAACTGGGTGCGGCGCGCAAGCCGGTGCTGCTGAAGCGCGGCATTGCGGCGACGATTGAAGAGCTGCTGCTTTCTGCGGAGTACATTCTTTCCGGCGGCAACTACGACGTGATTCTGTGCGAACGTGGAATTCGCACCTATGAAACATACACGCGCAATACGATGGATGTTTCGGCGATTCCGGTGGTGAAGCATCTGTCGCATCTGCCGATTGTGGGCGATCCGTCGCATGGAACGGGTCGGCGGGACATGGTTGCGGCCATGGCGCGCGCGTCCGTTGCGGCCGGAGGAGACGGCCTGCTGATCGAGGTGCATCCAAACCCGGACAAGGCTGTCTCGGACGGAGTACAGTCGCTGTTTCCTGAACAGTTCGCGAAGCTGATGGATGAGCTGCGCATCATTGCTCCGGCTGTGGGCCGCACGATCGCTGAGCCGGTGGAAGCTCAGGCAGTGGCGGTTTAAAGCACGATGCCGATCGAGCGCATTGCGATCCTTGGCACGGGGCTCATTGGGGCCTCGGTGGGGCTGGCTTTGCGCTCGCACGGATTTGCCGGTGAGATTGGAGGCTGGGACCCCGACCCGGAGGAGCTGGCAATTGCCGTGGAGCGCGGCGCAGTGCACTTCGGATCAAGCGATGGGCTGGCTGCAGCCGAATCAAGCGACGTGACGGTGCTGTGCGGGCCGGTGTTCACGATTCTTGAATGGATGGAGCGATTGGCTCCTGTGTTGAAACCGGGACAACTCGTTACTGATGTCGGTAGCGTGAAGGGCGCGCTGGTTGAGTGGGCGCGCGGACGCTACAACCTGAAGGACTCAGCTGGATTTTTGCCCGGGCATCCGATGGCGGGCAAAGAGGTGAGCGGTGCGACAAACGCGGATGCGGACTTGTTTGACGGCGCAGCGTGGCTGTTTACTGAAACAGCAGAGACGCGAGCGATGCGTCCCGAGTCACGCGCGCTGGCAGACGAGTGGCGCGGCTGGATAGAGAGGATGCATTGCCGGGTCATCGATCTTGATCCGCAGAAGCATGATGCATTGTGCGCCTGGGTGAGCCATCTGCCGCAATTTGTTTCGACGGCGCTGAGCGCTTTGCTGGAAGATGAGTTCGCAGAAAAGGATGAAATGCTCGCCATCGGCGGGCGGGCACTGCGGGAGATGACTCGGCTGGGCGCGAGCCCGTATTCAATGTGGCGCGATGTGGCGCATACGAATACTGAGGCGATTGCAGCGTCACTGCTGGCGCTGGAGCAACGGCTGACGCATCTGCGCGAGAACCTGAAGACTCCGGAGCTGCGCGAAGAGTTTGAGCGAGCGAACCAGTTCCGTGCGGGCATGGCCTCCACGAAAAATACACTTTGAAAGTTACATAATTGCTTGTTACGCGCCGACGTGGCCGAGGCCGATGCCGATGGCATAGGTGACGATGCCTTCGAGTGCACCGACGAGAGTCATTTCGAATCCGCTGGCCCACCAGGAGCGAACGGTGATGAGGGACTTGGCGGCCCCGACGGCGAAGTGAGCGGCGAGCGAGACGATGGCTGAGATGATGATGGCCTCGTATCCGCCAATGAAGAAAAATGGGATGATGGGGACGAAGGCCCCGACAGCAGTGGAAAGCGCCGCAGAGACCGCAGATATGAAGGGTTTGCGCAGGCCGGCCTCTGAAGTGCTGAGGCGCTCGGCAACGAGGGCGCGGAGGAACTGCTCCTTGTCTTCGGCAATGTGTTCAACGGCGTGGTCCGCGTCATCCTCGGGCAGGCCCTTGACCTGGAAATAGAGCGAGAGCAGCTCGCGGGCCTCGGGGGTGTTCATCTCAATGGCATCGCGCTCGCGGGAGAGCTCGGCCTCGTAGATTTCGCGCTCGCTTTTGGCGCCGAGGTACGCGCCGGAACCCATGGAGAGCGCACTGGCAATCATTCCGGCGAGGCCAGCAAGGAGAACATAGTGGCTGCTGCCCGCGGTAGCGCCGGAGACGCCGGACACGATACCGAAGATCGCTCCGAGGCCGTCATTGACGCCGTAGATGGCGTCGCCGATCCAGCCTGCGGCCTGTCGACCTGAGCCAGCACGTTTGGCGAGCAACTCATCGAGCATGACGCGAGGGCTGGAGCGAGTTTCCGCGACGACGTGACGCGGATAGCGCTGCCGGATGAGGCTGCTGAGCTCGCGGTAGTGCTCCTGCTCTTCTTCGATGACCTGCCGGAGAATCGCGAGGCTGGGTTCGTCGTTCAGCTCGCGGAGCTGACGGCTGTAGGTGGCGATGGCGCGGCTCTCGTCTATTTCCAGACGGCGAAGGGCCATTCGCTGGCCGCCCATGCGGTTGGCGAGCGTGTCGGCATCGCCCGTTGGCTTGCCGTGATATTTCGGTGGAGAACCACCGAGCGCCTGAATGCGTTCGGCCCACAAGGCCGCATGCTGCTCTTCGGCAACGGCCATGTGGCGCAGGGTCTGGCTGCGGATGGGATCAGCGTCGCGCTCAGCCAGTGTGAGATAGGTGTGGTAGCCGACCATCTCGGTCTGCCAGTTGGATTCGAGGGCACGCAAGAGTTTCCCGAGCTTTTTGGGGCCGGTCGTTTCAGACGGCATTGAGAAGTTCAGTCTCCGATTTGATAAGGGAACGTGAACCGCCCGATTTGAATGACAGAACGGTCGGACGGCGGCCAGACGCGAAATGATTCTACCCTATGGATGGAAGAATTCAAGCGTGCCTTGATGGAGCCAAGGAAGAGACCTGACGACGACTCGTAAAACTTGACGTTGAGGCCGTCGTCTTCGTGGTCCCAGCCAATGAGGTAGGAGCCGGGCTGAAGGACGAAGTCGCCGATTTTGAGCGGAACCTGGGTGAGGAAGAAGTGCGAATACTTGCCGTTGGCTGAATAGCCGGCAGTAATAAGGACGACGCCGGCAACGTACTTCCCTTCTCCGTTGGTGATGCCTGAGGCGGTGCGCATTTCCGTCTCAATGCGCTCGTGCACTACAGGAGCGCGCACGGGCAGCAGGGCCTGCAGCTCCTGCTGCGTGGCGGCGCGCCAGCTCTGATGCGAGGCCTGAGCGCCGGCGAAACCCAAACCGCAAAAGAGGATAACGACCGCGACTGCAACAAACTTCCGCATGGATACCTCCTGATTTTCTGCGAACCTCACGAGAGATAGTTAGTCAAGATGCACGATTCCGCGCTGGAGCGCGCTGGTAGCGGCCTGGGTGCGGTCGCTGACGCCCAGCTTGCTGAGAATGCTGTTGATATGGGTCTTTACGGTGGCTTCAGAGATATGAAGGTCGCCCGCGATCTCCTTGTTACTGCGGCCGGCGACGATTCGCTTGAGCACTTCCAGCTCGCGCGTGGTGAGCGCGGGGCCGCCCATGCGCTCGGCGAGCTTTTCCGCAACGAAGGCCGGTATGCGTGACTTGCCGGCGTAGACGGCGCGAATGGCATCGGTGAGTTCGGCGGTATCCATACCCTTGAGCAGATATCCCTTTGCGCCGGCCTGAAGGGCACGGAAGATGTCCTCATCGCCGTCGAAGGTGGTGAGGACGATGATGCGCGCGCCGGGAAACTCATGACGGATTCTGGCGATGGCGTCCGCTCCGGAGACTTTGGGAATGCGCAGGTCCATGAGGGTGATGTCGGGCTGGACGGCACGGAAGGTTGCAATGGCCTGCTCGCCGTCGGAGGCTTCCGCGACAACAGAGAGGCCATCGACGGTGTTGAGCAGCGCGACCAGGCCCTTCCGCACGATGGAGTGGTCATCGACGACTAATATTCGAATTGGGTTTTGAACTGCTTCGCTCATAGAGTTTTGCTCCCGGCTGCGACTTCTACGTAGACCTGGGTTCCCTCTCCCTCTTTGCTGGTTACTTTAACTCTGCCGCCGATCTGCTGCGCGCGCTCCTTCATTCCAGTGATGCCAAAATGGTCTCCGGAAATTGACGGCCCGGCGAAGGAGAATCCGCGGCCATCGTCCGAGATGGTCATTTTTACGTAGCGACGGGTATACGCGAGAAGAATGCGGACGCGGGTGGCGCCAGCGTGGCGGACGACGTTTGTCACAGCTTCCTGCGCGATGCGGAGCAGCTCACTTTCTGTGCGCGCGGGCAACGGGCGGTATGCGCCGTGAACCTCAACCTGTGTTTTGATCCCTGAGGACGCAGTGACACGTTCGGCCGTCTGGAGCAACTGCGAGGCGAAGTCCTGATTCTCAGAGTTCTGCGAGCGCAGCTCCCAGATGGCGCGGCGGGCGTCTTCGAGGCCGGTGCGGACCAGCTCCTGCGCTTCGTCGAGATGCTGCCGCGCGGCGTCCGCGGACTGCGACAAGGTGCGGCCGACGATCTGCAACTGCACGGAAACGGCGACGAAGCCCTGCGCGAGAGTGTCGTGAATTTCGCGCGCGATGCGATTGCGCTCGGCGAGCACCGCAGTGAAGCGCGACTCAACCTGGCGAAGCCGCCACAGGTAGGCAAGGTAGCCGAGCAGGCCAATGGACAGGATCAGCAGGACGTAGAACCAGATCGTTTGATAGAAGTAAGGCCGCAACTGGAAGGAGATCGAAGCGGGGGCGGCGCTCCATATACCGTCGTTATTGCAGGCGATGACGCGGAAGGTGTAATGGCCTGGCGGCAGATTGGTGTAATAGGCGCTGCGTTGCGAGCCGGCGTCGATCCAGGCGTGATCAAAGCCGACGAGCTGGTAGCGAAAACGGACCTTGTTCGGCGCGGCAAAACTGAGAGCAGCGTAGTCAAATGCGAAGCGGCGTGCACCGGCGGCGATCTTGAGCGACGCCGTGCCTGGCTTGAATAGCTCGGAAGAAGGCTCTGGTATGTCATCCACACTGAAGCGTTCGATGGCCATGAGGGGCGGGACGCGGTTCATGGGCAGGTGCTCAGGATCGACCGTGGACACGCCGCGCAGCGTGGCGAACCAAAGCGTTCCGTTCTGCATGCGCCAGGCAGCGGGATGTCCGCCGCTGCTGGCCTCGCTGATCTTCATTCCGTCCGCGATGCCGTACGAATCGACGAGTACGTGGTGGATCTGGCCATCGGCGTAGCGGTTGAGGGCGTCACGATTGACGCGGTAGATGCCCTGGTTCGAACTGAGCCAGAGATTTCCTTCGCCGCCATCAAGGATGCCGTAGATGTATGCCGGCAGGTCGGCCCCGGTGGGACGGATGGGAGTGATGACACCATTGCGCCAGCGATTCAGACCGCCGCCGTCCGTGCCGATCCAGAGGGTCCCGTCAGGCTCGAGGTGCAGCGCGGTGATGATGCGATTGGAGAGGCCGTCCTTTTCGGTGTAGTTGCGGAAGCGTCCGTTGCTCCAGTGGGTGAGGCCGCCGAGAGTTGCGATCCACATGCCGCCGTGGCTGCCCTGCAGCATAGCCCCCACAAGGTTGCTGCCGAGACCGTCGAGCGCCGTCCAGGTCGTGAACTGGCCGTTGCGATATTGCGAGAGACCGCGCCGCGTGCCGATCCAGAGAGTGCCGTGATCGTCAAAGCAGAGCGAGCGGACGAAGTCGTCCGCAAGGCCGTCGGCCGAGGTAAAGACGGTGACATTGCCGTTGTGCATGCGGTCGAGGCCGTCCGGAGTCCCGACCCAGAGGTCGCCGTTGGGCGCACCGGCAATCGAAAGAATGATGTTGCTGGACAGGCCGTTCGCAGCGGTGAGGGCGGAGAATCCGGTTTTATTTACAGAGGCGAGTGTGGCGTGATCCAGGCCGCCTCCGCTGGTACCCAGCCATACGGCGCCAGAGTGGTCCTGCATAACAGACAGAATGTGGTCATTGGAAATGCCATCGGCCGAGGTGTAAGTGGTGAACTTACGGTCGCGGAGGACATCGACGCCGCCGGATTCTGTGCCGAGCCAGAGATTCCCTTCGCGGTCCTCCGCGATCGAGAGAATGAGATTGCTGGAGAAGCCCTCCTTTGGGGTGAAGGCTTCGATGGAACCGTAGGCATAGCGGGCAAGTCCGCCCGCGGTGCCGATCCAGATGACACCCTCGCGATCACAATAGAGAAGGTTGACGCGATTGGAGGGCAGGCCGTCGCTTTGTGTGTAGGACTTGAGGGAGGGGGGATTGGGTTGCTGCGATTTGGGGCCCGGCACAGCAGAGGCCGTGAACCAGAGGCCGGAATCAGCACCGATCCAGATGCCGCCTTGCGGGGTCTCGGCGAGCGCGTCCACGTCTTTGCCGGCCATGGGCGCGAAGGGGCTGCAGTCTGCTGTACTGCCGGGAGTGAGGGCAGAGGCGCTGCATATCTCGACGCCATTTTGCGTGCCCGCCCACAGGCGTCCCTTACGGTCAAGCAGGAGGGCCTGGATCTGGACCGGGCTTCCGGCAAGCGTGAAGTAGGTAGCGTTGCCGGGCGAGGCGTGGAAGACGCCTTCTGTAGTCGAGAGCCAAAGCGAGCCGTTCAGCGGCTCAATCATGTGGCTGTTCTGGTCAAGAGGCGGAACGCCGGGAACGTTGATGAAGCGGCTGCCCTGAAGACGCGAGAGCCCGGCGGAGGTCGCGATCCATATGCGGCCTTTGCGGTCCTGGAAAAGCGACCAGATGCTGCTCCCTGAGGTGTCTGGATAAGCACGAAAGACGCCATCGCGGTAGCTGGTGACGCCGTTGGCGGTGCCGATCCAGAGGGTCCCGGAGTTGTCCTGAAGGAGCGAATAAACAAGGTCGCTGGGAAGCTGCGGCGTGTTCTTGTGTGTGTAGACGGTGAAGTTGACGGAATCGAAGCGGACGAGACCGGCTTCGGTTGCGAACCACATATATCCGTCAATGGTTTGAAGCACAGCGTGGACGGTGTTCTGGGGCAGGCCGCTGTCCGTTTGCCAGGACTGATAGCCGTAGCGGCGCAGGTCCTGATGTGGATCGAGCGCGTGCGCCATTGCTACGCAGAGCAGAAATGCAGCGAGAGCGGCAAAGCGGAGCGTGCGGCGACAGGAGGTTGGCATTGCTGCATGAATTGTACTTACCTCAGGGGGAGAACAATATCCATCGGAAGATGGAGTTACTGTCTTAACAGGCTGAAACCAGGAGGCATTTTCCCACGATGCTTTCTAGGAGGCTTTCTTTCGCTCGGTGCGGGCCCTGACCCAGATTTTTTCGGCAGCGGGTGCGCCGAGCGTGGTGCTGCCGAAAGGAGTTTCGATGGCCAGGGTCTGGTCGTAGTTCTTCCTGAGCACGCGGACTGCGCCGCCGGGAGCAATGCCGTTTTCATGCAGGAAGCGCAGGAGCCGGGGGTCGCGCTCATAGAGGCTGGCAACGATGTAGTCGGTGTCTTCGTCGCCCTGAGCCAGCGTGCGCAGCCCGCGCCGGGCACGCTTGGCTGGGCTTTCCGGCAGGACGGAGTTACCGTGCGGGCAGGTCCCCTGCTGGCCGAGCCTTTCGAGAAGGCGGGCCTCAAAGGCGGGCGAAACCGCGTGTTCGAGACGTTCGGCCTCGTCGTGAACTTCGTACCAGGGCATTCCAAACATCTCAGACAGCATGCGCTCGATAAGGTGATGCCGGAGCGCGGTGCGGTGCGCCGTTTGGCGGCCCTTATGGGTGAGACGGACAACACCGTCCGACTTCATCTCAACATAGCCATCGCGGCGGAGCCGGCGCAAGGCCATGGAGACAGCGGGCGGGGAGACTCCGAGCCAGTGCGCAAGCGTGGCAGAGATGACGGTTTGCCCCTCGCTCTCGGCCTCAAGCACAGCCTTGAGATAGTCCTCTTTTGAAACGCTGATGGTATCCTTCACGACTTATTCAGCATCGCCTGTGGTCGAGGCGTTGTAAAGAGCGTCAGGCACCTAAAGAGCAAACCGCACTAGTGGAAGCGGGTTTGCCGGTGAAGCAGCCAGCAACAACCGAGGAGGAGAACCAGCAGAATTGCCGTGAGGACAACTGCGCTGGGAAGCTGCACGGCGATGGGCGGGCGCTGGACACCGATGGCCAGCCATACAAAAACGCCGACGGCGAGCGCCAGAATGAGGAAGTCCCACCAGGGCCGGGCCTGGGACAGGGCTGAACCGGATTCGGGTCCATGGTAGGCGCTTACTGTGTCGGCGAGATCCAGCTTATAGCGGTCGCACTCGCGAATAATGGCGCTCATGCAGGAGTCGCGCTCTTTGATGGAGGCGGAAGCCGAGGTGATGGCCAGCGCGCCGACAATCATGATGGCGGAAGC
>JASHUR010000359.1 GCA_030039895.1 Acidobacteriaceae bacterium
TAGGGCGCGTTGGTCGCGCCGAGGTCGGCAACCTGTCCGGGAATGATGTCGTTGAAGACGCCGAAGCCCGCGTGAATCGCCGTATCCTTCAGCATCCGGAAGGCAACAGAAGCGCGGGGCTGCCAAGCCAACAGCGGCGTGGCAGGAAAGAGATGCTGTACATGGGTGCGAATGGCCTGATTGAGCGGCTGGGAGAGGTTGTGAGAGATATCGAGAAATGACGCAGGCGGCCGCGCGAAGAGGCCCTGCTGGTTGACCGGATCGGTGTTCCAGGTGGCGCGCACTCCGGCGGTCAATGTGAGCCGGGGCGAAGCCTGGTATGTATCCATGGCATACATATCAAGGTTGCCCATCGCGATGCGCTCTTTGAGCGCGACGGGATAGCTTGCCACCGCGGTGTACGCAGCGCCGTAGGTAAATTCAGCCAGGTCGTTATAGGTAACGACGGGGACGGTGCCTTCACCAAGGTCGTAGTCGCTGATGTCGAGGCGGCGCGAATTCTCGCCAAACTTGAATGTGTGCCGGCCGTGGGACCACACGAGGTTATCGTTGATCTGCCACTGCGTGACTTTGCGGCCCTGGGGGAAGGTGTTGTCGAGGCCTCCGATGGTGGTGAAGGGCGCGTTGGAGCTGCTGCCGGCGAGTACGATGGGGAACGTCTGCAGCACCTGAGAGAAGTTATCCGGTTCGAAGATGCTCGAATACCAGCTTGCTCCGGGATTGAATTGATTAACCAGATTGGGAGTGAAGATGTGGGTGTATCCGGCAACCAACGTGCGTTGCGGCTGCGGTGAATATGAGTTGAAGATCGGATTGATGGGATCAGTGGATGCGGCCTGGAGGCCGGTGTCCTGCTGGAAGCGATACCAGACGCTGTTGTTGGCGTCGATTGTGTGATCGATCTTGGCGACGATCAGATCTTCACTGTCTGAGTTATTGAGCGAAACCGTTCGGCGGTTGGCGCATCCGCTTCCGTTGAACAAATGGCTGGGTGTTTGCGCGCCCGGAAGCAGCTCGCCATTGGCGCCCAGCGGACAGGAGAGCACAGCGACAGGCGTGCCGCTGGTTCCGCGGTAGAGCTTGAACATATTGCGATAGAAACTTACCTCCTGCGGCTGCGGCGGGAGAGCGGTTCCGTTGATCACGTCTATTCCGCCGAGCGGAAGCTGTTCGAGGACATATTGCTGGTAGGCGGACGAGGGCACGGTGATAGGTTCGACGATGGGCAACGCGATTCGCACGCCCTCATAGTGGGCAAAGAAGAACAACTTGTTCCGGCGAATGGGGCCGCCGAGGCTTGCGCCAAATTCATTGACATTCGAGCGAGGCTTTGTAGCGCCGGGCGTTGCGTGCAGAAAGTAGTCCTCCGCATTGAGGACGGAGCCGTTCCACACCTCGTATGCGTCGCCGTGGAATTGATTGGTGCCGGATTTGGTAACGTAATCGACCTGCGAGGCTCCGTAACGTCCCTGATCGACGGAAAAAGAGTTGGTGTTTACGGTTGCCTCCTGCACTGCGTCGAGACCAATGACGAGGTTTGTGGAAAGGCCGATGTTCAGCCCGAGGAAAGGATCGTTGGTGTCAAACCCGTCGAGGATATAGCCGTTCGAGGTTGCGGGCAGGCCGTTGAACTCAACGTTGCCGTATCCTCCGGCAGCCTTGAAGTCGTTGGACGAGCCAGCTGTGTTCATTACTGCGCCCTGGGCGAACTGCGCGAGATAGGTCAGGTCCTGGCCTGGATTCGGGAGGTCATTTATGGTTTTCGCTTCCAGAGTTGTTGAGGTATCGGGATTTTCAAGACTGATGAGCCCGACCTGGGCGTTGACCTGAACGGATTGCGACGCTACCGCCGGACGCAGCGTGAAATTGAGGGTGACGGTCTGGCCCACACCCACACGAACCACCTGCGATTTTTGGGTGGCGAATCCGGCGGCGGTTACTTCCACACGATAGTTGCCCGGATTGATTTGCGAAAAGAGAAAGCGGCCTTCTGCGTTCGCCTGCATGGCGCGAACAGCTCCCGTATCGGCATTTGTCGCGGTCACTGCGGCCAGTACCGCTGCACCGTCTGCATCTGTAACCGCGCCGGTAAGCGCGCTGCTGGTTCCGCTTTGCGCACACAGAGGCAGATTGAATGCGGGTAGCAGAGCGGCGACAGCGACTAAGACAAAGCACCGCGGCTGGACAAAACGCCTCATCGGGAAGGGCTCTCTCGGATGTAATCCAGGATTCATACAGGTACTTAACTATAGTTAAGTACCTGTGATGAATGCCAGATTAGCAGAGAACGCATGGTGAGGCAAGTGTTGGGACAGTGGGAGCTGCGAGGCAGTGCTGATCAACTACAGAGAAATAAGGAGATTAGCGGACGGCATCGAACCAATCCGCGAGCGCGTAGCGGCCGCGCTGCGCCCTTGAGGCAACCTCAACGCGTCATCAGCGCCAATGGAGAATGACCTTGCCGGAATTGCCGGAGCGCATGGCCTCGAAGCCCTGCTCGAATTCGGTGTAGGGCAGGCGATGGGTTATGACGCCGCTGATGTCCAGTCCGGACTCAAGCATCGCGGTCATCTTGTACCAGGTTTCGTACATCTCGCGCCCGTAAATGCCGCGGATGGTGAGCTGGCTGAAGATTACCGTGCTCCAGTCAATCGACATTTCGGTTGGAGACGGAATACCCAGCATGGCGATTTTAGCTCCGTGACTCATGTTCGCCAGCATCTGCCGGAAGGCCTGCGGGTTGCCGGTCATCTCCAGCCCGACGTCGAACCCTTCCTGCATACCAAGCTGCTTCTGCACCTCTTCGAGCGGCGTCTCGCGCGGATCGACGGCGAGACTGGGCCGGGCGGCCTTGATGGCGAGTTCGCGGCGGTAAGGGTTCAGGTCTGTCACGACAATGTGCCGCGCCCCTGCGTGCCGGGCCACTGCTGCTGCCATGATTCCAATGGGGCCTGCGCCCGTGACGAGCACGTCTTCGCCAAGAACGGGAAACGCTAGCGCTGTATGCACTGCGTTTCCGAATGGATCAAAGATCGCGGCGACTTCCAGGGGCACACGGTCGGAGTGTCTCCAGATATTGGTGACGGGGAGAACGACGTATTCCGCGAAAGCGCCGGCGCGATTCACTCCCACACCCTTAGTATGCGCGCAGAGGTGTCTTCGACCGGCCAGGCAATTGCGACAGCGTCCGCAGACGACATGCCCCTCGCCGCTTACGCGGTCGCCGGGCTTGAAGCCGGTCACGTTGGAGCCGACTTCAACGATTTCGCCGACAAACTCATGCCCGATGACGAGCGGAACGGGGATCGTCCGCTGCGCCCATGCGTCCCATTCATAGATATGCAGGTCGGTACCGCAAATACCCGTGGCCAAAACGCGGATCTTGACGTCGTTTAGATCAACCGTTGGTTCGGGAACATCTTCGAGCCACAGCCCGCGCTCCGCGCGGGATTTTACCAGTGCCTTCATTTGAATTACCTTTGCAGTTTTACCCTTGAGCGATTGCTTCTCTTAAGTTTACCTATTCATGTTGTATGCCATTTCGGCGCGTTCCACTGTGAACGCGCAGGAAGCGCCGGGAAGCTAAAGATGCAGAAGCCTGCGTGCATTTTCCCGGTACACCTTGCATAGAACCTCGTCGGGCAGGTGAAGGCCATAGATATTCCAGCGACCCTGTCGAGAGGCATGGGAAGGATATTCGAAATATTCGTCTGCTGTCTCAAGAAAGCGAAAATAAAGCCGGTACATAGACTCTTCCGGCAGAAGATCGGCACCGAAGACTATTCGGTCCGGGAATTGCAGGAACAGCTCACGCGCGGTGTAGGGTTGGCGGCCAAGTTCTGAGGCCCGCGCGCTGATATCGATGTACACGTTGGGGTATGTCACAAGAAGCCGCGTTACCCGTCCCAGGTTTTCGCCGCTCTCAGCCACATGCGCAGCGACGAAGGTGGTGCCGGGATGACGGGCGAATACACGATCCCGCTGGTCCAGCAATTCCTGTTTGGAGAAGAAGGACCTGGTAAAGCTCCATTCCGGATGCGCGGCGAGTTCTTCGTAGCGCTCATTGTTCTCGTCAATCGGAAGGAAGAAAGCATCGGGATCGGCGGTGTGGAACATAACGGGTATATCCAGCGCGGCCGCCTTGTCAAAGATCGGTGCAAAGCGATCTTCGTCGATGCGGAGCACCTTGCCCGCGGCATCGCGGACGCTCAGCCCGAAGTCTTTCCAGAACTTGATACCTTTTGCTCCATGCGAAACGAGCTTCTCCAGCCGCCGCAGTGAGCGTTCAACAAAATCAGCATGGGTAACATCCGACCAGTCCATCCACGCGATTGTGGAGAACCGGACCGCATCCACGGCGGCGAATTTGTCCATGATCCGAAGAGCGTCTTCGCCCGTCTTCATCGTGATGTTAACGATGCGCTCAATGCCGCATGCGTCCATCACCCGAAGCACATCGCGAGGATCCAGCGCGTCAAGATGATTGTGATAATCGATAGCGGCGAATTTGGCCTTCAGCGGCGTATGGTCGCCGGTGACGAGCATGGACCGGGGCTGGAACTTGCCAAGCGGCAGTGAAATCTCGGCTGTGGCAGTCACCATAGCGACGAATTTGTCCTGTTCTTGCTCAGGCGCGCCGCTCATCTTCAGGCCCTCTTCGCAGCCGGCGCCGGAAAGTTATGCCGGGCCAGAAAGTCCGTCAGAAGCGACGGATCGCGGAACGCTTCTGTCCCGCCCGGCCGGAGCGTAGAGAGCGCTCCGGTGACGTTGCCGGCGTATGCGCACTCACGCAGGCTGAGGCCCTGAAGCCACGCGAATAAAAAGCCGGCGTTGTAGCTGTCTCCAGCGCCGATTGTATCCACCGGGCTCACCAGAACCGGATCTGCCGTGACGAATTCATCGGCGGTCCTGACCACCGAACCCTGCGCGCCGCGCTTGACAGCGATGCAAGGCACAAGCGGAGAAAGATCGTGAAGCGCGTCTTCGAGCGTGTGCTTCTTCGTGATGCGCAGGAGCTCGCGCTCATTCGGCAGGAAGACATCCACGAACGGCAATGCATCGTAGAGCGGGAATCCCCAGCGGTCATCAGGGTCGTCGTTGGTATCCAGTGAGATTGTGAGCCCGGAATTTTTAAGCCGCTCGAAGAGCTTTGGCACATCGGCGGTGAGGCCGCTTTGCAGATACAGCGACGAGAGATGAAAATGCCGCGACGACGCCAGGTAATCCATATCGAGGTCGCTCGCCTTCAATGCGGCTATGGTGCCGGGGAAGGTAACCATGTGCCGGACCTTGCCATGAGGAAGAATGATGGTAACGCCGGTTCCAATCGAGTCGAGCGTGCGTGCATGCGTAAGATCGACCCCGCTTCCGGAAAGGCGCTCGCGAGCGATCCTGCCCAGGTCGTCGTTGCCTGTACAGGTGATGAAACCAACGCGCCCCCCAAGCGCAGCGAGATTATGCGCAAGGATTGCTGAGGAGCTGCCAAGCGTCATTTTGAAATCGTCCGCAAGCAATTCCCGCTCAAGGGGAATCTCCTCGGGGCATCCATAGAGAATAAGGTCCAGATTCAGTTCGCCGGCAATCGTGACGTCAAAGAGAGGCATACGCGGGATGAGATGGTGATGGGCCGGAGCCCAAAAAAGCAAATTCATTTATAACTGGAATGACACAAGACGGCAATCTGTCGCGCGCATCGAAGACCAGACAGAGCAACCGCTGGTTCGACGCTCGGAGAGCCCACAGCGGTGCATTTGCAGGCGACAGAGCAACTGTCCGGTATGGCCAATTCATCATGACCAGAAATCGTTTTCTGCTTACGCTGCTCCTCGCGCTCATTCCGTTCATCGGTGCATGCAATGCGACTGCGGAATCGCACACAACTCCGCGTCGTACCGTCACGGTGGGCGGTGGGCACTTCATTATCGACGGCAAGCCGGTGCAGATCATCTCCGGCGAGATGCATTACCCGCGCATTCCGCGCCCGTATTGGATGATGCGTATGCGGATGGCGAAGGCCATGGGCCTGAATGCGGTCACTGTGTATGCGTTTTGGAACGTGCACGAGCCGCATCCGGGGGAGTGGGACTTCTCCGGACAGTATGATGTGGCGCAGTTTATCCGCGACGCGCAGAAGGCCGGGCTTTATGTGATTCTGCGCCCCGGGCCGTATGTGTGCGGCGAGTGGAGCTTTGGCGGATATCCGAACTGGCTGCTGAAGGACCCGACGATGAAGGTGCGCAGCCTCGATCCTGCGTTTGTCCACGCAGCGACGGACTACATGAAGCACCTGGGGCAGCAGCTGAAGCCGCTGCTGTGGACCAACGGAGGGCCGATTATCGCTGTGCAGGTGGAGAATGAGTACGGTTCGTACGGCGATAACAAGGCCTATCTGGAAGCCGTGAAAAGTATGAACACAGAGGCCGGGTTTGGCAGCGTGGTGATGTACACGGGCGACGGACCGGGCGATTGGGGCGGCACGCTTCCCGAGCTGCCCGCGGCCATTGATGTAGGGCCGGGAGAAGTGCAGAACGGCTTTCGTCAGTTGCTGGAGTTCCGGCCGCACTCAAGGCTGATGTATGTGGCCGAGTTCTATCCCGGATGGTTTGATAACTGGGGCGAACCGCACCATACCGGTGCTCCTATTGAGGAGCAGCTGAAGGACGTCGATTGGGTGCTGTCTCACGGTTATTCGATCAGCATTTATATGTTCCACGGCGGAACAGACTGGGGCTTTTACAACGGAGCCAACGGCGACAGCAGGAGCTACCAGCCGGAGACGACGAGCTATGACTATGCGGCTCCGCTGGATGAAGCCGGTGACCCGACGCCGCACTATTACGCGTTCCGCAAGCTTCTTGCGAAGTATCACCCGGCAGGCGCATTGCCGCCCGTGCCCGCCACTGTGCCTCTGATCCGGGTTGCGCCGTTCCGGCTGCCGCTGGCCTCGTCGCTATGGAGCAACCTGCCGAAGCCCGTGCACAGCAAGGAGCCCATGCATTTCTCTGACTTTGAGATGGAGACGGGCTACATGCTGTATCGCACGCACATTCGTGGCCCCGTGCATGGCACGCTGGATATTGGCGCAGCCCGCGACTATGCTGTCGTATATCTGAACGGGCGCCGGGTGGTAACGCTCGACCGCCGTCTTGGACAGCATACGGCCACGCTGGATGTGACGGGCAAGGACGCGCGGCTCGACATCCTAGTGGAAGACACCGGGCGCATCAACTTCGGGCACGCGTTCGCGACGGACCGCAAGGGCCTGATCTTCCCTGTAACGCTGAATGGGGCCAGGATCGAAGGCTGGGACAACTTCCCACTGCGAATGGCAGAGCCTTCGGTGCTGCACTGGTCGCGGACGAGTGCACCCGTACCGGCTTTCCATGAGGGAACGTTTACTCTGAGCCAGGTGGGCGACACGTATCTTGACGTGAGCCAACTGGGCAAGGGGCTATTGTGGGTGAACGGACATGCGGTGGGACGCATCTGGAACATCGGACCGCAGCAGTCGGACTATGTTCCCGGATGCTGGCTGCACAAGGGGCGCAATACGGTCATTGTCTTTGATCTTGAAAACGAGCAGAACCCTGAGATCACAGGCGTGACGCACCACGTCTACGCTGTGCACCCCTGATTATCGCGGAGTCATATCCAGAGTAAGCACTTCGAAGGGGGCCATGTGAAATTCGTGCGGCACGCCCGCACGGAGCTCGATTGCTGGCTTCCCTGCATCGGACTTCCACGGGCTCCTGGCGAGATAATCACGCGGCGCGCCTGCCGGCAACTCAAACACTTTCTGCAGGTCAACGCGGATGGTCTGCGGCTTGTTGCTGGGATTACGCAACGTCAGAATCCCCATTCGCGGCGACCACGAGGCCCAGCCGTAGACTTCAAGCCATGCCGGATCACCGCCGACCCAGTGTGTATCTTTCAGTACGTCGGCATGGGCGCGCGACCAGTTCGCAGCCTCGGCAAGATCATCCCAATTCTGGCTGGTCAGCAACGAAGGCGTTATATACATCTCCTGCAACTGCGTACCGGTGCCGAAGTATGAGCGTATCTCGTTGCGGAAATCGTTGTCCGGATCCTTATCCAGATACTGGTGATGCTGGGCATAGATCATGCCGTGCAACATGAGGGAATTGAGCGGATAGAGCGGCCCTCGCTTTACGATTTCGGCGTAGGTGTCGGCGTCGCGATAGGTAATCCAGCGCTCACGATAGGGGCCAACCCCCGCTGTGCTGTCGTCGTAGCCGCCCCTCCAGATGGAGTCGGCATAGAGCAGCCAGAATGGCGATGGATAGGTTCCCGTTGTGAGATTGATGTAGATGTCTGGCTTGACCTTGCGCAACTCACCGATGAGGTGAATCGCAGCGTCGAAGTCACTGTCAAACCTGCTGCCGGGAAAGACGCTGTCGGCGTTGCCTGTGCCGTCGAACTTGAATTGATTTACACCATACTTTTCGATCATTTGCAGGCAAACGTCGCGAAAGCGCGCGTAATACTTCGGACCGGAAAGTGCGAACCCGCCGTTAACGATCTCGTAGCCATGCGCCTTGCCATAGGCGATACGCTGCTTCTTAGGTCCGTCGTATCCGCCCCATGGTGAAAGCCACACACCCGGCGCCGCACCGTACTTCGCCGCAGCCTTACGAATGGGCGTGAATCCATCCGGAAAACCCTGGTTAAATCCCCAGATCGAATTGTGGTTGTCCCATCCATCGTCGAACAGAAACGAATCGATAGTCACGCCGCGCTTTACATGCAGTTCCTCGCCGAATGTGTTGATGCGGTTCAGCGCGTCCGCCTGATCGTACGGGGTGAAGTAGCCGATGTCGTACCACGAGTTGTAATGCAGGAAGGTGCGGTATGGATGTGCCCGCTCGCGTTCAATGTAGTTTAGAAAGTCGCGGCGCATTTGACCTGTGCGTGCAACGCCAATTACCGCGGAATACATGATCGACTGTCCGGCGTTCAAAGGAAGTGTACGATCGATTGAGGCGACCGCTCGCCCGGCTGTCACCACACTGTCAGACAGGGGATGCTCAAAGCCCAGGAAGAAGTCTCCGGCGACAATTGGCGATCCTTTTACAGATCCCACCACATGCGCGCTGGGCAACTGCGCATCAATCAACCGCACGGTTGAAATAGGAAGGTCTTTACCCACTGCTGTGATTGTCACGCATTGACGGATGTAATTCGAACCGTCTCGCAACACTACAGTCCAAGTAATTTTGAGATCTCCGGCCTGATCGGCAAGTGGGAGCACGAACTCCTCGCCCGGCAAACGGGCCGAAAAGCGCGAGGCACCCGGCTGCGGCATCAAGGCCAAAAAATGAGGCGCCTCATCTGCCTTGAGGTCGTCCGACCTGTAAATCTGCCCGTTGCCAAGCAATAGCGCGAAGGGTACAGGCATCGACACTTGCGCATGATGAGTCTTGTCCGTAACAACCAGCGCGCGCAAAGTGTCTCCCGAGAGGCTCCATTGCGCACTGATCGTGCGGTTACTGAGCGAATAGACTTCGCCTGACTTCTGAAATTCAGCTTTGCCCGCATCGAGCGCGCAGGCAGCGGTCTCTGCTGCGAAGAACACGGCACAAAGTACAAACAACACGCGAAGTTGTGCCCAAAGAATCCTCTTCACTGCGCTCCCCCGTCGAACGGATAAATCCTGACGTGTGATACGACGCGGCTGATGGCGCCGGAGCTGGGCGAGTCCGGCGTGATGCCGTTCTCGATCGAGAAAAACAGACCCAGCAACTGTCCAACGATGACGTGAACGAGAGAGAGACAGAAGTCGGGGAGATCCTTCGGCGCATTCAGCACAAGCAGCTTCGCGGTACTCGGCACGAGGCGCGCGATCGCGCGCGGAGCGACGATGAGTGTTTCCGCGCCCAGACCTTTTTGCGCAAGCTCGTCGAGCAGGTCAAGCTCATACCGTTGCCGCTGTTCTTCTCCGGAGAGATAGGCGACCACCAGAGTCTGGTCATCGACAAACGCGAGCGGGCCATGGCGCAGCCCGAGTGGAGATTGCGCGACGGTCGCTATGCGGCCGGCATTTAACTCAAGAACTTTCAATGCAGATTCTTCTGCAACGGCCTGCAACGGCCCGGCACCCAGGAAACAGACGCGCGAGAAGCCTCTGCGGGCCAAGCCAGTCGCGGCCTCCGCAATGTCCGCCATTTTGTTCGCCGCAACTTCCGCGACTTTCTTCGCCAGCGGTTCAAATTGTTCCGGAGCCTGGACAAACGCCAGGTACAGTCCGGCCAGGACCATATTGGTGAAGGAGCTGGTCATCGCCAGGCCGCGATCATTCGTCCGCGCGCCCAGTACCAGCGGACATACGCCCGCCATTTTTGCCATTGCGCCGCTCTGGTTGCACGTAACAACCAGGTGATTGACCTGCGAGGGATAGCGCATCCGTGCCAACTCCAGCACGGCCACACCCTCTGAGCTTTCCCCCGAGCGCGAAAATGAAATGAAGAGGTAGCGGCAGGCGAGCAGGATAAAGTCGTCGAGATTTGTAAGTAACTCAGTGCTTGGAACAGCAGTGACTTCACAGCCCCACTGCCGCCGCAAAGTGCGGCTGACGACGCGGCCAACGTAGTCAGAGGTGCCCGCTCCAGCCAGAATGACTGCAGGACGGCGCGTTGCTTTTTCCTGAAGAAACTCTGC